>NZ_JBDSQY010000024.1:0-39836 GCF_039929585.1 Capsulimonas sp. | reverse complement strand
GGTTGGAAAGAAATTTTCTAACGAACGCCGCCTGAGAAATCAACTCCGAATTACCCTTCCCAGTTCCATGGGAGGGGTGGCCCGAAGGGCCGGGGTGGGTCATAATGGCAAATAATTAAGATATGACAGCTTTTGTGATTGCAGCAAACTCACCCTTCAGCGCGGGATACAGCGAGCGATAGATTCCGTTGAAGCGGCCGTATCGCGCGTGCGCTGCGGAGTTTGCGACGCTGGTCTCCACGGTTTGGATCGCGGCGGCGCAGGCGTCCGCCACGGTGGCGTAGGCGCCTGTTCCCACTGCGGCCAGCAGGGCAGCGCCGAGCGCGGGACCTTCATCGACTTGCAAGGTGCAGTGTGCATAGCCGGTGACGTCGGCGTGGATCTGCCGCCAGACGGGCGATTTCGCGCCGCCGCCGGAGGTGCGGACTTCGGAGATGGCGACTCCCATATCCTGGAAAATTAAGAATGTGTCGTTCAGTGCGAACGCGACGCCTTCTAGCACCGCGCGTGCGAAGTGAGCGCGGGTATGTCGAAGCGTTAGGCCGACAAAGGCGCCACGTGCGTCGGGATCGGGGTACGGGGTTCGCTCGCCGGTGAGATACGGCAGGAAGATTAAGCCTTCGGAGCCTGCTTCGACCGTGGCCGCTTCGTCCGCGATGAGCGAGTAAACGTCCTGGCCGCTGGCGTGCGCGGCCGCCGTTTCGGAAGCGTAGAACGTGTCGCGCAGCCAGCGCAGGCTGCCGCCGGCGCTCAGCACAACGCCCATCGTGTGCCATTTGCCGGGAACGGCGTGGCAGAAGCTGTGGACACGCAGGCCCGGATCGGCGGCCGGGGTGTCCGAGAACGCGAACACAACGCCGCTGGTGCCGACGGTGCTGCTGACGATCCCTGTTTCGACGATGCCGCTGCCGACCGCGCCCGCAGCCTGATCGCCGCCGCCGCCGACGACCGGCGTGCCAGCGGCAAGTCCGGTGGCGGTCGCCGCGTCCGCGCTCACATGTCCCGTCACTTCAATACTCTCGGCCGAGTCCGGCATCCAGGATGCGGGAATGCCTGCTGCTGCCAGCATTTCGAGCGACCAGCGCCGATTTGCGACATCGAACAGCGCCGTTCCCGAGGCGTCGGAGACTTCTGTCGCATGGACGCCCGTCAATTTGAGGCGAATGTAGTCCTTGGGGAGCAGCACTTTGGCGACGCGCGCGTAGATATCGGGTTCATGGTTGCGCAGCCACACGATCTTGGGCGCCGTGAAGCCCGTCAAAACGGGGTTGCCGATCAGGGCCGGCAGGTTTTCGCGCCCCGCCTGCTCCGTGATCCAGTCACATTCGGCCTGCGTGCGCTGATCGCACCAGAGAATGGCGGGCCGCAGGACGTTGTCCTCCCGGTCCAGAAAGACTGAGCCGTGCATCTGGCCGCTGAGACCGATGCCTGCGATTTCCGACGCATCAATGCCCGATTTTGCGAGAATCTCGCGCACGCCTTGGACGACGGCGTCCCACCAGTCGGCGGGGTTTTGCTCCGCCCATTGCGGCGCGGGAGTCAGAAGAGGATAGCCAAAGGTTGCGGACGCGACAGGGCGTCCGGCGACATCCACGAGGAGGGTCTTCGTCCCGCTCGTGCCGATGTCGATACCAAGATAATAAGACATTATTCGCCGTTTTTCCGTTTCAGTGGGAGTATATTTAGAACGAGTAGAGCGTGAGAGAATGGCGATAAGCGAAATGGCTCACATCAGAGCGCGCACCCAGTCCATGATCGCGCGCCCGGCCTCCAGGTGACGTGTGGAGATTTCGCGGTCGTACATCTGCGCCGGAACGCCCTCGGCGGACTCCACCGTGCGGGCCGTGAGGAAGTCCGCGTTCAGCTCGGCGGCGGCGTTCATCACTTCCAGGGGCGCATGCAGCGCATTGGCGCTCTGGATGATATTGTGTCCGCGGGGGTTCTTCTGGAGTCGCAGAATGCAGGCGGCGCGCAGGCACTTCTCGGCCGTCTGCTGCGCGAAAAACACGGCGGCGTAGTAAATCCCGGCATCGTGCAGCGTCACCGCCGTGGCGTAGTCCGATTTGGCCTGCGCCCAGTTGTTCTGCGCCGTCGACCGTTCGATCAGCCAAGCGTCCTGGTCCTTCTCATCCGGCATTTTGCATTTCCTTATTGCGTACGAGACGCCTCAGTGATCCCCGCAGAGCCGTCCCTTGGCTCTCGCAATCACGATTGGGATAATTTCTGCATTCCGCGCCGCGTTTCCTTCTGGTATTCCCATAAACTTATCTAGGGTGTATCCGTAGGAATATGCGGCCCAAACGTGGAACATAACACCCAAGCGCATCGTATACTAAATCCAATTGGAAATTCTCGGAGGCCGGAACGGATGCCAGTTTCTCTCGGCGGCGCGCCATCACCCAAATCTCGCGGCAAGGCGCCGCAAGTAGGCGACGCCGCGCCCGACCTCGCACTGACAGCGACGGACGGCTCCGCAATCCTCCTGTCCGAACTCTGGGAGCGACGGCCGATCGTGGTCGTGTTCCTGCGTCACTATGGCTGCACGTTTTGCCGCGAGCAGGCGGCGTGGCTGCGACGCGATTACGCAAAGTTTCAGTCGGCCGGAGCGGAAGTCGTCGCCATCGGCCAGGGCGATCCAAAGACCGGCAAGGCGTTCCAAATCCTGCTCAGCCTGCCCTACCCGCTGCTTGTGACCGGCGACGATCTCGGCCCCTACCAAGCCTATGGCCTCGAACGGGGCACGTTCAGCCAGCTCTTCGGCTGGCGGTCCTTTGTGCGCGGCGCGATTGCGACACTGCGAGGGCATCTCATCGGCAGGCTTTCCGGCGACGGCTTCCAAATGCCGGGAACGTTCGTGATCGACACGGGCGGCCGTATTCAATTCGTCCACAGACACGCCTACGCGTCGGACAATCTCAGCAACGACATTTTACTTCGCGAGCTGGACAAGCTTTCGAAGCCCGGCGCCATCTCACCCACACCACGATAAAAGGACACTGCTCACCATGCGTATTCACTGGTCACTAGGAATTTCAGCCGTTCTGATCTGCGCTGTCGGCGCTGCAAGCGCCGCGCACAAGTCGCCTCCCAAGATGAAAGCAAAGCCGGCGTCAAGCGCCAAGCAGGTCGCCGACGGCAAGGCGATGATCACCAAATACAGCTGCAACGGCTGCCACTCCGCCGACCTCAAGGGCAAGCCCGGCTTCTCCCCCAGCCTGCATTGGTCGAGCCTTTCCAAGGAATACGACGCCAAATCCTTCGCCGTCGTGATGGACACCGGCATGGACCCGCACGGCCACCTCGTCAAGAAGCCGATGCCCGTCTACCATCTGAAGCCCGCCCAAAGCGCGGCGCTGCTGGCGTACCTGAAAACCCAGAAGTAGAAAATTTCTTGCAGAGGGGCTTGCAATTTCCGTGGCTGCGGGGTAATATACTCCTCGTCAGCCGCACGGGGGATTAGCTCAGTTGGTAGAGCGCTTCAATGGCATTGAAGAGGTCAGCGGTTCGAACCCGCTATCCTCCACCATTTTCTTATAAGACATTATAAAGAGACCTTCAAGTAAATTTGGTTATTTACTTGAAGGTCTCTTTGTGTTGGTCTTAAAGGAATTTGACTTGATCACCCTGTCACATCAACCATACTTTGGAACTCATTAAGATTCCTTCCGAAGTTCCCCTCTGTATTCTTGGCAATAATTTGCCCCGTAAAAGAAGTCTTGCAGCAGTGCAAATCGGATAAAAGCAATCGGAAATTATTAGACTTAAGATGTCTTTATGCTAACTTCCGCTCGATTTGCTCTTGTTTGTTAGACAATATTAGTTGATCTTTTGCTCAATAATTATGTCTTACCAAAACTAGAAACTTCTAGTTGAACTTCTTGAACTCCTTTGACGATTAACAAAAGGCTAATTCCAAATCTTATTGTTAAGCTTAGTATAAATTAAGGTGCGTATTGAAACAAGAAAAGTCAAGCAACCAACCAGAACCAGGCAGTATAGATGTAGTGAACGAGTTTTTACGCAGATACGAGCGGGAATATGATTTTTATCAAGAAGTGTCTAGGCAATGCGCCCAGCGCCTGGAGACGGCGCTTGAGCAAAATGCAATTCGAGCCATAGTAACTTGGCGAGCAAAACGATCAGATCGACTTCGAACTAAGGTTGAGAAGAGATATAGTACTAAAAATTACGCTACCACAGAACAAGTATTTGATGATATCGTAGACTTAGCAGGAGTCCGGGTCGCACTTTATTTCCCTGCAGACCGTAAAAAAGTTAATCAAATTATTGATGATAATTTTGAACTATGCCATGCCCCTAAGGATCATTTCCCTCCGCACGAAAATGACACATATAAAAAAATCTTTCAGGGCTATCAGGCTGTTCATTATCGTGTAAAATTGCGAGCAGATGGTTTGGGGGACACTCAACAACGATATGCTGATGCCGCCGTTGAAGTTCAGGTTGCGTCGGTTCTAATGCATGCTTGGTCTGAAGTAGAACATGATCTGGTATATAAACCATTCAGTGGTGATCCCTCAGTTGATGAACACGCCATACTTGACCAACTCAACGGCCTTGTAATGACGGGGGAAGTAGCGCTGGAAAGTTTACAGCGAGCGGTTCAGGCGCGAATGAATAAGGCAGATTCTATTTTCAAAAGCCATTACGACTTAGCTGCTTACATATATGATGCAATTCGTCCTCTGTACGACAATGACACCGATGACCCTGTAATTGGCCGGGTAGATGTTTTGTACCGTTTCTTAGCACTGATCGAGCTACTCAAACCAGAAGAACTTCGCCGACATATTGAACGGGTTACTCCACATTCGAATGGCGAGCCTATATCGGAACAACTAGTTGACCTCATCATTTCGGAAGATTTATCTCGAATCCCGTACTATATATGCGCTACGGACGAACTAATGCAAAGAAACCCATACAGATCGTCCGATGATGAACACAACCAAAATCAGACTAAAAATGCAGTAGCACTCTTGAAGTTTATCACTCTTTATAATATGTTCAGCAGTGCAATATCTGATATATACCACATTGTTGTGGAAGGTGGGAATGCAAGAGCGACGTCGCTGCAAGTTAATGAACTACTAACTTACCTTAAGATAAATCGATATATCCGTATGTTCCACGAGGCTGTGTTGTATCGAAATTCTTTAGTTCACCAGAAGACACAGATTGATGAGACTGAATTAAACAGAACTATTGTAGTTCTACGTGATATCCTAACTGCGATACAAGACAATGTGTCAGAAGAAGCTCGCAACCGCCTTACACAGGCCATTTCGGAATTTTCGACGATCGAAAATTAGTACTATCCGTTGTAAAACGAGTAAATATAAAATATTATGACAGACCTACTTGACCAATTAAACAAACAAAAAAGACGAGTCGATTTCGATACTTTCGACCTAAGTGTCAGGGAGATTGTTGGCATGGTGGGTGACGATCTCATTAATATTGCGCCTGAATACCAAAGGCAATTCCGATGGAACTCAGAACGAGAATCAACATTTATTGAATCTGTATTTCTTGGAATTCCAATACCATCAATATTTATGGCTGCGAACGAAGATGGTTCTTGGGAATTGATTGATGGGGTGCAACGCGTAAGCACGCTGATCCACTTCGTTGGTAATCAGGAATCGCTAATTTCAATTGGTAAAAGTCAGCAATTAATGCTTACGGGCCTTGAAAAGCTAAGTTTATTTAATGGATTCACATTTGATGAATTGTCGACCGTGGTCAAAACCCAGATAATATTAAAGCCACTTAAAGTTATAACTATAACTGACAAAAGTGATTTTCAAGTTAGGTTTGATCTTTTTGAGCGTCTCAACACTGGCGGGATATTGTTAACCGACCAAGAAATCAGGGCCTGTATTTACAGAGGTAAGTTTAACGATATGCTCCGGACATTATCGAACAATGCCGACTTCAAATCAGTTGTAAAATTGCCACGAGAAGCTGAATCGAACGGCACCAGAGAAGAGCATGTTTTGAGATTTTTCTCTTTCTTAAATTGTTACAATTTATTTGATCATAGTGTTAAAACATTCTTGACAGATTACATGGCTGCTTCATCAAAGAGTTTCAAATACAAGGCAAATATTGAATTGTTTGAAAATGTATTTGACGTTCTAGCAAAGGCACTCCCTCAAGGTATTACGAGAGGGCGGCAATCAACGCCGGTCAATCTGTATGAAGCGATAGTGGTTGGCGCTGCATTGGCTCTTAAGAAAAAACCAAACATTAATGTTGTCGATATAAAAGATTGGATGCAATCAGAAGAATTGAAGTCATATACCACGGGAGCGACGAACTCAAAGTCCATGGTAACGAAGAGGATTCATTTTGCGCGTGATCGGTTTTTATCTAAATGATTTTAGAGCAAATTTATGAAGAATCTACTCACAGACTAAACGAAGTCAGGTTGTTACTTATAATGATCAAGAGCTTGGAAAATGATAAACACCCATTAGTCTCAAACCATGCTGTCCAACTTTCGAAGGGCTTGTTTTTCGTTCATCTATATGGAGCCTACGAGCATACAATCAACACTACTCTTGATCAAGCTTGTAGGCACATAAGTAGTTCTAGCTGTCCTGTTCGCGAAATCAAGCCGCGCATACTTAGCATTATCTTGGATGATAAATTCAAACCGTTGCTTAACCCTGCAACGAAAAAAGATATGTGGAAAATAAAAGGGGATCTTATGGAGCGATCCATTTCTACAGAACACGCTAATCTGAGTGAAACTATAATACCGACTGACGGCAAAAACTTTAGATATGAGCAATTGGATTCTATTTGGAAAACGTTTTGTTTGTCCACTGAGGTTCTTCCAAGAATGCTTCTCAGAAATACCATAGAAGAGATAGTTAACAATCGAAATGCCATTGCGCATGGAAATGAATCCCCTATTTTAATAGGCTCACGTAACACTACATCAGATTTAGAAAACAAGCTCAATCATATGATAGAAGTTTGCACCCACATCGTAATGAGTTTTGAAGATTACCTTTTATTTCAACAATTCCGAAGATGAAAATTCACTTCAAGCATACAAAATTAGCAACACATTAAAATTCTGCGCCATATTGCTAATCAGTTTAGCTATTTAAAAGCTTCCACCACCGCATTGCCGCGTTCCTCGCCATTGATCTCGATCGACTGACCATCCCACCCAATTATTTACTGATTGATCCTCGTATCTTATTCCCGGTGCTTGCTCCAATTATCCAAGATCGGAACACCACACTTTCTGTTGACAATTACATAAATAAGCTATGGCCTAGAACATGAAGTTTCTTAATTTTGGACAAATCTACCTATTAGAAGGAACCAGCCAACCACACGACGAATATTCCGGCATGATGATCATGAGCAAGTCATGGCGTATCCATCTCCCCAGGCGCTCCTCCGCAGAGCGGAGGCGCACACGCGGTTTCGGATCGCAATAATTTTTAATGCTGCGGATACAGCATTTTTGTTTACACACTGTAGGAAAAGAGGGATACTGAAGAGTTGAGTCGGACAATCTACTTTCTCCCAGTTCGCACATTCGCCCAGGCGGGGCGCTAATGACTTCAGAAGAACCAATCACCACGGAGCAGCAGGCCGTTCGAACCATCGCCGCACTGCTCCCCGACGCGCGCCAGGACATCGGCGTCATCCCTATTCTCGCGGCGCGAGAAGAAGTTTTAGCGAAGTTCGGCGCGATCTTTCAGCCGCAAAACATCGCCTCCTTGGAGCTTCGGCAATATCGAGACTTTCTCAAATTTGAGAATAATAAGCATTGGCCGGGGTTTGAGCGTCAAGAGTATGAGGCGAAAGATATTGGGCAGCTGCGCGAAAACCTGTCGTATCTGGTTGATGAGAGTGAGCCGATTGCTAAGCGCCTCGATCACGCTGTCCAGCACGTTCCCGGACTGCGTCCGGCCATCGCGACGGCGATCCTTCATATTGCTTATCCATTGAAGTATGCGCCGTGGAACCGAACATCCGAGCAGGCGCTCGCACGTCTGGGCCTGAAGCCCAAGTTTGAGCGCGACGCCACCGCCGGAGAAAAGTACGAGGCGATCAACGCCACGATCCTGGCGCTGGCCGATGCGCTGAAACTGCATCCGTGGGATTTGGACGCCATTTTTCGCTACTTCGTCACCGGCCCCAGTCAGGATGAAGAAACGGAAGGCCTGGAAATCAAGCCGTCTTTGACCTCGATCCTCTCCGATGTGCTCCGCTTACAAAAGCAATCCGCAGAGCGTGAATCGATTGGGGTGATGCAAAGGCGAGGCAGGCTGATCGTGCGCACTGCGCCGGGGTTTATGAAAGAGTACATCAATCCCCTCCGGTTTCCAAGTTATCGCTTCCAGTGCAAAGGCTCCAATGGCGCTGGAAGTAACTCCCGGGTTCCCTCAGTCCGTATCTACTCCAAGTCGGCGGCGCCCACGGCGGTCTCGGGCTGTTCGCTCTTCTATCTCTTTGCCGCCGACGGTTCGGCGGTGTATTTGTCGCTGAACCAGGCCGCCAAAGACCAGATCGACCGTGTCAGCGAAACCCGGGCGCTCTTACAGGAGAAAGGCTTCTCCGCGCGCGAACTTAAGACCGAGATCCATCTGCACGATCCCAAAAGTCAAGCGGGCAAGACTTATGAAGCGGGCAGCATCTTTGCGATCGAATACCAGCTTCCCTTGCCGGACGAAGACATTCTGCATGAAGACCTGTCGGAAATGCTGCACGGTCTTGACACCATTTACTTGGGCAAAGACGCGCCCGCAAGTGTAGTACGCCGTCAGGAGCACAAGTACGAGCCTGCTGCTCCCAGTACGCCAGGGGAGGTTCGCGAAACGCCGCCCGTTTATGCCGTCGCGCCCAAAATCGCTTCTTCATACACCGTCGGTCAATGCGCGGACGAGACAGGGATTGACAAGGAAACCATTGCGCAGTGGCTGCGCGCGATCGAGCGCAAGGGTCAGGCGATCCTCTACGGTCCTCCCGGAACGGGAAAGACGTTCGCGGCTCAGCGGCTGGCGAAGGTGTTGATTTCCGAAACCGAAGGGTTCGTTGAACTCGTGCAGTTTCATCCGTCATATGCCTATGAGGACTTTGTGTACGGCATCCGCCCCACTCCGGGCGCGGCGGGAACGCTCAATCTGGAGCCAGTCGCGGGCCGCTTCGTCAATTTCTGCCGGAGGGCGCAGGGCGTGAACAGCAAGTGCGTGCTGATCATCGATGAGATCAACCGCGCCAATCTCGCACGGGTGTTTGGCGAGCTGATGTACCTTCTGGAGTATCGGCAAGAAACGATTGAGCTTGCCCTCGGCGTCCCGTTCTCCATTCCGGGAAACGTCGTTCTCATCGGCACGATGAACACGGCGGACCGGTCCATCGCGGTCGTCGACCACGCCCTGCGGCGGCGTTTCGCGTTCTGCGCGCTCACTCCCAATTATGAAACACTGCGAAGATTCCACGCAGAGACGGATTTCCCAGTAGATGGTCTGATCCGACTTCTGGAAAACATCAACGACGCCATTGAGGATCCACACTATCATCTTGGGATCAGCTACTTTATGAGGACGGATCTGGACAGCCATCTTCAAGACATCTGGGCCACCGAGATCGAGCCCTATTTGGAAGAGTACTTCTTCGATCAGCCCCAAGTCGTGACATCTTACCGATGGCCTCAGATCCAGAGTCAAATCCTCCATGGCTAACCGTCAAACCATACGCCTTTCGGAGCGCAGGCCCAAACATCTGCGGCGTTCCGAACTGTCGGAAGAACTGGCGGTTCGCCTGTCCCGCAAGTACCCCAGCGCCGTCACAGTGGAGTTCCCCACCCCGCTCAACGGCGAGCGCTGGACAATCACCTCCCAGGGGTGGATCGGCTACCTGCCGGTGTCGCCGGAATGCATGGTGGAGATCACGCCGCGCATTCAGATCGACAATCTCTTTCGAATGCTGGAATACGCCTACCGGCTCAAAAGCTTCCAGATCTTCCCCGGCGTGATTCATGTGCGATCGATCGAAGCATTCTTCGACCGCCTCGCCCGCGTCTTGGCTGACCTGGCAATGGCGCGCCGACGGCGCGGGCTTTACCGGGAATATGTGCCGGCGCACGACGAACTTCCCTACGTTCGAGGACGCATGGACTTCGTGCGACGCGTGGAGCAGCCCTGGCGCGCGCTTCTCGATTGCGAGTTTGAAGAACATACGGCCAATATTGCCGACAACCAGATCATCGCCTATTGTCTGAAATGGATCGCCAAAAGCGGTCGCTGTTCGCAAGCGACCGCGCCGCATGTGCGGCGCGCTTACCGAATGTACGCCGCCGAGATTGACGTGCCACGATTCGATCTCAAAGCGTGCATCGGCCGCTTCTACAACCGGCTCAATCAAGACTACGAGCCGATCCATGGCCTTTGCCGCTTCTTCCTGGAGCACGCCGGGCCACGTCTCGACTCCGGCGACCATACCATGCCTCCGTTCGCCGTCAATATGGACCACTTGTTCGAAATGTTCGTCGCAGAGTGGCTCGCCGCGCATCTGCCGGCGTCCCTGCGCTTGAAAGCCCAAGAATCCGTCCAGCTCGACCGGAACAATACCCTTCGGTTCAGTATCGACCTGGTCATCTACGATCGGGAGAAAAACACTCCCCTCGCCGTGCTCGACACGAAGTACAAGCGGCCCAAGGCGCCGGACACAGCAGACGTCGCTCAGGCAGTGGCGTACGCCGAATCGAAGAATGTGAAATTAGCGGCGCTGATTTACCCGGAGCCCCTGCCACGATCGTCGAAGATTATCGTTGGGCAAACGCGCGTGGAAACGCTGGAGTTTGATTTGACGAAGAATTTAGAAGAATCCAGTCCCGTCTTCCTCCATCAGATTCTCACACTCATGTCATAGCATTTACTCTTCCAGTCGACCGCCCAGGCGCTTCGCGAGAAACTTTTCGATCGCCTGATAAAACTTGAGCCGGTTCTCGGGCTTGGCGAAGGTATGACCTTCGTCCTCAAAAAGCATATATTCATGCTCGACGCCGTTATGCTTCAGCGCTTCCACGATCTGTTCCGATTCCGCCTGCTTAACGCGCGGATCATTGGCGCCCTGGACGATAAGCATCGGAATTTTTATCCGGTCTGCCTTGAAAAGGGGCGAACGGGATTTCAGGAACTCTTCTTCGGTGTCCGGATCGCCCACACGCTTTCGAAACATGTCCAGCGCCGTCTGCCAATACGGAGGAATGGTTCGGATAAAGGTGACCAGATTGCTCACGCCGACAATGTCCACGGCGCAGCAGAAGAGATCGGGCGTGAATGTCGCTCCCACCAAAGCGGCAAAGCCGCCGTACGAGCGGCCGTAGATGGCGATCTTATTTGGGTCGGCATAGCCGCGCTCGACCGCCCAGGCCACGGCGTCCACGAGATCGTCGTGCATTTTGCCGCCCCACTCCCGGTCGCCGGCGTTCAGAAACGCTTTGCCGTACCCGGTCGATCCTCGGTAGTTCACTTGCAGCACGGCGTAGCCGCGATTCGCAAGCCACTGGCAGACCGGATTGAAGCCCCAGCCGTCATGCGCCCACGGGCCGCCATGGACGTTCAGCACCATGGGCAGGTCGCTCCGCTCAACGCCGGGAGGAAATGTGATGTAGCCGTGAACCGTCAATCCGTCGCGCGACGTAAAAGAAATCGGCTCGCAGCTGGCAAGCGTGTATTTCTCAAGCGCGGGCTGATCGTAAAAGAGAAATGTCAATTCCCGACTCTGCCGGCGGTAGGAATAATACGCCACGGGGGCGTTGTCTTTGACAAAGGTCACAAGCCAGTTTTCGTCCGCGCTGTCACGGTCGATGGACTTGATGTCGCCATTGTCCGCACGCCGAAGCGTATCGAAATCTTCCTGGAGAGCCGGATCGAGAACCTCCCATTCCATGCGATCGCGCTCAAAAAGAACCGCCTGCGCTTCTTCCGTGTCTGGGTGTTTGACGATACCGGAAACGTCATAGATCGGATCTTCGGCGAGGATCGTGCGCTCGCCGGTCGCGAGGCTCCACTTCAAAAGCCGGCCGGCGTTCGCGCCGCTCGAATCGATCATGTGCAGGAACTTGCCGTCGGCCGTAAATCCTACGGGACCGCTAGTCATCGCATCTTCTGCGGCGAACGATTGCGCGACAGGCCAATCACTCGCAGTTTCGCCACGCAGAAGCAGGTCAAAACCTCCGTCCGGACGCATACGAAGAGCGCCTCGAACGTTCAGATCACAATCGACGACCCAGTCGCTAAAACCCTCCGAGTTTTCGATAACAAGCGTCAGTTCTCCCGTTCGTAAATCGAGGTGATAGATATCATGCACCGTCGGATCGCGGTGATTGAGCCCCACGAGAAGGTCATGAGGACGCTTCTTGCCGTATTCAATGATATGCGCGACAGCATCCGGAAACGGCGTAATATTCGTCGTCTCCTCGGTCACCAGATCGACGAGATACAAGTTCCAGTTCTCGTTCCCCCCAATGTCTTGAAGATATAAAATACGCGTTCCATCATAGGCCCACCGATGCGACCGAATACCACGTTCCGTATCACGTGTCACCGGCTTGAAGTCATCGCTTCCCACGGCTCCGACCCAGACGTTCAGCACACCGTTGACGGGAGCGATATAGGAAAGTCGTGAACCATCTGGCGAAAGGCGCGGCTCTGTTTTCTCGGGGTTTCCAAAGAGGGTTGTGCGCGGGATCAAAGGAACGGAGGTGGTCGTCGGCATTGTGTGAGATCCTTCCGGTAACGGTCAAAGCGACTGAGTTGATCGCTACATTCTGCTGCAATACAAGAAGTTCCTGTCGCGAAGAGAGTAAATTCGAATATTTTCATTGCAAGAGGACATAGTATGGTAGAAGCAGTTACACGCCGCAAATATTTCTCACATTGGGCTTAGACAAAACCGTCCTGGATCGCATCCCAACTCACAGGAGTGACAGACACGCTATGAACGCTTCACTTTCCCAGGACGAAATACGCCGGCTTGAATGGATCAAGCAAGCCGGAATTTTAGACAGCGCATCCGATCCTGATTTCGACGATGTCACCGCCCTTGCCGCCCGCATGTGCGGCGTACCGATCGCGGCAATCAGCATCATCGATCAGGAGCGTGAATGGTTCAAGTCGATTGTGGGATTGGATATCCGTGAAACGCCCCGCGCCCAGTCGTTCAGCGCCCACGCGATCCTGCAAAATGCGCCGCTGGTCGTAATCGACGCGACGCAGGACGCGCGCTTCGCCGATAACCCCCTGGTTAACGACCAGCCCAATATTCGATTCTATGCAGGAGTTCCGCTGATCACCACCGATGGCTTCGCGCTTGGATCGTTATGCGTACTCGATCGAACGCCGCGTGAACTGACACAGGACCAGCAGGATGCTCTGGTAATGCTGGCGCGTCAAGTCGCGGGTCGGATCGAACTGCAGCGGCGCATCGCCCTGCAGGAAGCGAGGATGGCGGACTACCAGCAGGATCAAGCAAAGCAGAGAGAAAACGAAGCCCGGCTTCGCTTAACGATGGAAAGCGGACGGTTCGGCACATGGGGTTTCAGTCTCGTCCCGGAGGCGCATCAGGAGGTATCGGATCAGACCAAATTCCTTTTCGGTCTTCCACTGAACTCATCATTCTCCCAGGACGATTTTTTTGAAGCAGTTTATATTGAAGACCGCCCCCGCGTCCGCGATTCCACGCTCCATTCGCTCGAAGATCACGAGATCGTCGAGGTCGAGTTTCGCGTGTTCTGGCCCGATGGAAGCATGCACTGGCTTTCCGGCCACATCTGCCCGGTGTTCAACGAGGCCGGCGAAGCGATCGAAATCATCGGCGTCACTCAGGAAATCACCGAACGGAAAGCCCGGGAAGCCGAACAGGAACTCGCGCTGAAGGATGCACAGGGACGGGCGGACCGCGATTCTCTCACAGGGCTCTGGAACCACCGCTCATTCCACCGACGTCTGGAGGAAGAAACGGCGCGCGCGCGACGGACAGGAACGACGCTGGCGGTAATCATGCTGGACTTGAACGACTTCAAGTTTTTTAACGACGCCTACGGTCATTTGCAGGGAGATGTGGTGCTGCGGCAAGTCGCGGACCGTCTGGTGGAGATCTGCCGGTCGTATGACGTCATCGCCCGTTATGGAGGCGATGAGTTCGGCCTCCTGCTGCCGGAGGTCGGGGTTTCCTCACTGAGCGACGTGGAGACACGCTTGAAATCGGGAATTGACGGAGTGACCTATCGCCCCTTAGGATACGAGTCGCCAATCCCGATCACAGTGTCGCTTGGCGCGGCGCTCCTTACTTCCGACATAAAGGCGCCTGTGGATCTGCTCAATCTGGCGGACGAACGATTGCGCCGCGCAAAGAGCGGAGGAATTTCCGAAACAGAAGCGAACCGGATCCGAGCTGAGGCGACGGGCCTAGTGAAGGATTTCACCATGCTCGACGCGCTGGTTACTGCGGTGGATAACAAAGACCGGTACACCCGAAAGCATTCTGAAGACGTCATGGTTTACAGCATAATGATCGCCACGGAGCTGGGCCTGGACGAGGAGACGCTGCATACCGTTGCGGTATCCGCTCTGATTCACGACGTCGGTAAGATTGGGGTTCCCGACAGCATCCTGCGAAAGCCCGGCAAATTGACTGCGGAGGAGTTCGCGGCGGTGCGGCAGCATCCGGCGATGGGAGCGATCATGGTGGGAGCTGTGCCGGGACTGGAAAAGACGCTCGACGCCGTGCGCCACCATCATGAACGGTGGGATGGCGTGGGCTACCCAAGCGGACTTTCGGGCGAACAGTGCCCTCTGATCGCGCGTCTCATGGCTGTTGCCGACGCCTACTCGGCGATGACGACGGACCGGCCATACCGAAAGGGTATGGATCCCCCTGCCGCACAGGAAATTCTTATGGCGGGAGCGGGAACCCAGTGGGATCCGAAGTGCGTGACTGCGCTCCAGCAATCGATTGCACGACGCAAAATCAGTCCGGCTTCCGAACAAGAAAAACAGTGCAAATAACACATCAGAATGGGCGCCGAAGACTGTAAATTAGAAATGGCTGGGGAACATTCCCCAGCCATTTCTATTCACACATTCCACTCGTGTATTTTACTTTGCAATTTTTCCCAGATCTCGCTATCCACATCGTGCTGCGCGACGTACATGTCGTCCGGATGGATCGTTGTCGGCGCAGGGGCGACAAACTCACCACGCGTCGGGTGACGAAGGTCGAAGTAGACGCCGCCTTGGATCAGATGGCCGTGGCGCGGGACGAGATGGACGCGCCGCCATTCGTCCTTGGTCATTTCTGGAAGCAGGTTATAAGCTTCGCGGCTTTCGTGACTATCTAAGGCCTCAGTGTTGGCCGGTAATTGTTCGGGTTCGGATTCGATTCGAGCAAAGCTCGTTCGGAATTCATCCGTATTTGGTGTGCGTTCCGCCATGGATTTATCCTCCAGTGATGGATAAATATACCCGCAGCCATCTGAGCGCAAACTTCAGATTAGCTCTGGACCAGCACCGAGCCGCCTTCGACCTTGGTCGTGGGCGACGGCAGCGCGGTCTTGGGGGGGCCGCTCACGACATTGCCGGCGGCGTCGAACTGCCCATTGTGGCAGGGACATTTGAACGACTTGCTTCCCGGCGACCAGAGCACTTCGCATCCCTTGTGGGTGCAGCGCGAGGACAGGGCCAGGAATGTCCCGTCGGCCTTCTTGGTCACGTAAAGGCTGCTGCCGTCCGCCCGGGTTACCTTCTTGAAATCGCCCACGGTGAAGTCGCCTGCGGCGCCGACTTTCTCAAAACCGGCGGCGGCGTGCGCGGCGCGCGGAAGCATCGGAAGCACGGCGATCGCCGCGCCGGCCATCGTCAGCGTCTTCAAAAATCCTCGACGGGTCACGTCCTGATTGATTTCCATCATAAAGTCCATCCTCTCGGCCAATCCCAGTCGTACATCTCTATTGATTAAGACACATTTTCGAGTATTTTTGTTCCCGCAAGCGGGCTAACTGGCCCAGTTACTTTTCGGCAAGCAGCGCATCCAGAACTTTCGGCAAACGCTCAGACGCTTCGACGCTGTACCCTTCGGTGATCGCACGCACTTTTCCTGAAGTATCGATGACGAAGAGCATGGGGATGCTTTCGACGCCGTAGCCGTTGTGCGCGGCGTGCTGATCGTCGAGCAGCATGGGAAATGTCAGGTTGTTTTTGGCGAGGAATTTCTTTGCATCCGGTAGCGAATCATCACTATTGACGCCATAGAATTGCACGCGTCCCCGATACTTTTCCGACAGCGTTTGCAGCTTCGGCAGTTCTTCGCGGCATGGCCCGCACCAAGTCGCCCAAAAGGAAAACACAATAGGCTGTTTGCGCGCCTCGGTTTGCAGATCCACCATCCGGCCGGTCGCCATCTCCGGAAGCGTGAAATTCGGAGCCGCCTTCGCATGCGCCGCCGGAATCAGTTCGCCGGTCTTGCCGATATTGTCTTCCCACTGTGTCTTCATCGAAAGAATCGCCAGGGCGATCACGCCGACCAGCACCAGCCCCACGAGCGATCTCACAAACCGATTTTCCAATGGGCCAGCCCGCCTTTCGTCAGCGTTATGAAAAGACCGCGCGAACTCGGTAAGAACAGTAGTCCACGACGTTGACCAGCACGATCAGCAGCGCGATGATCACGCCGGTGTCGAGCAGCTTGAATTCGTGGATGCTGTCCAAAAGCTGCGCGCCCAGTCCGCCGGCTCCTACGATGCCGACAATGAACGAATCCTTCAAATTATACTCGAAAGAATACAGCGACGTCGCCAGATAATGTGGAAAGACCTGCGGCATCATCCCGTAGACGAAAACCTGCGCCGAGTTGCCGCCGGACGCGCGCACGGCGTCGATCGGCCCCTGCGACACGGATTCCAGCGCCTCCGCATAGAGCTTCGAGAGCGAGATGAATGTGACGTAGCCGATGGAGATGGCGCCGGCCGTTTTTCCCAGGCCAATGGCCGAGAGAACAATCAGAGCATAAACAATCGTGGGGATCGCGCGAGAGACGTTGAGATAGGATTTGATGGCGTCACTCAGAAACCTTGGAAAGACGCTGGTGCGCGCGGCGAAAAACGACATGGGAAACGCCATGATCGCCCCCGCCACGGTGCCGATGACCGCCATTTGAATGGTGTCCAGCAGCGGCTGCATGATCTGATCGCGCAGGCTGAGATCATAACGAAAATCGGCTTTGCCGTGCGGGATCATGCGTCCGACAAAACTAAACCCGGCCGCAACGCCCGTCGGCAAATGCGCCCCATCGATCTCCATCCCAACAAACGACCACACGATGAGCGCCGCCAACGCGAGAAATCCCACGATCCGGCTGAGCATGGCGAAAATTTTCATTTCACCGCTCCATGCCCCGCGCGGGCCAGCACGTCCGCCACGGCGGCGTCATCAAGCTGATCGGGCGCGGCGTCGAAGGTGATTGCGCCGTTCTTCAGGCCAATGATGCGCGTACAGTACCGCCGCGCAAGCGCGATGTCATGCATGGAGAAAAGCACGGTCGCCCCGGTGTCGCGGACGAGATCTTTGAGAAGGTCCATAATCTCGTCCTTGGTGAGAACGTCCAGATTCGCCGTCGCCTCATCCGCGAGAATGATCTTCGCTCCCTGCGCGATCGTTCGCGCGACGGCGACGCGCTGCTTTTGGCCGCCCGAAAGATCTCGCACGCGCCGGCCTTCGAACTCCGTGAGGCCGACCTGAGCGAGACATTCGCGCGCCAGCGCGACATCCGAGGCGGGAAAGCGATGGAGGCAGGAAGAAAGGGTCGGGAGATAGCCGAGGCGTCCGATGAGGACGTTTTTCAAAACCGTAAGGCGGTCAACGAGGTTGAACTCCTGGAAGATCATCCCGATCCGGCGACGCAGCAATCGGCGCTCGGATTCGGGCATCTTCTCTACAGCTTCGCCCAGCACGATGCAGCTGCCGCCGGTTGGAGTGATGAGACCGTTGATGCACCGCAGAAGCGTGCTTTTGCCAGCGCCCGAGAGGCCGATCAGGCCAACGAACTCGCCTTCCGCAATCGTCAGATCAAGGCCGTGCAGAACCGGCGCGCCGCCACGATAGGTATGAGCCAGCTGTTTGATAACGATCGCGTCGGGCACGGGGTAACTACTTCTTCTTCACATTTTTGAGCGATTCGAAGCTGATGTTCAGCACCGACGCTTTTTTCCGCACGGAATCGAAAAAGGCGTCGTCGGCCGGAACCCATTTAGGATAAAGGATCTTCTTCGCCGCCGCCTGGCCGTCGGGGTCGGTATTGATGTCCACGAACGCCTTTTGCAGCGCCGCCAGCGTCTTCGGGTCCAGATTGCCACGCGCGACGAACATGCCGTTGGGGATCGGCTCGGTCTTTGCGATCACGACCATCTGCTTCTCGTCCGCCGGATTCTTTAGCTGCTGTTCGATGGCGTCTTCGTACGAAGCACCGCCATCGGCGACCTTGTTGAAAACGGAGAGCACGCTGCCAGCGCCCGTGATATTCGCGGCCTTGACGTCCTTCTGCGGATCGAGGCCCGCTTCCTTCATCAAACCCGCCGGGTAAAGGTAACCAGACGCCGAGGTTCGGTCGGCGAAGACAAAGCTTTTGCCTTTGAAATCCGTGATCTTATGGATACCGGAATCCGCACGAGCAAAGATAATGCCCTGATAGGTCAATTTGTTGTGAAAGTACGGCATCGCGATTGGAACAAGACGCTCCGGGGTGTTTTCGAACTCTTTTTTCGCGAGAACATAAGCCAGCGGGCTAAGGTAGGCGCAATCGACTTGATCCGCGCGCAGCGCCTGCAAAACACCGGCGTATTCGGGGGTAACGAACACCTTCCCGCTCGGCCGATCTGTTTTCTTCGCCAGGTACGCCGCCAGGGGGGCATACTGCTCTTGAATGACACTCGCTTTATCAAAGGGAATGACGCCGACCCGGATGGCCGAATCGGCGGGGTTCGACGAACCCTTTGGCGAGCATCCCGTAATGACGACCGCCGTGAGCGCAGTCATCGCCAGACCAGTCCAGCGCAGGGTTTTATGTTGTCGGGCAGTGCGTTGCAGTGTCGCCATTTCGGTCCTTAATCAAGCAATTGTTAGGATTGGGGGATAAACCCAATGTCTCGTCCCATCTCACGACGATATCGGATCAGTTCCAGTGAGATAAATAGCGGGTCGAGACTGACGGTAACTCCAAGGCGTTCGATGCACTTCGCAAGGTTACGCTCCTGGATCGGATCGGCCTGTCCAAAAGGAGCGTCCATGACAAGGTCCATGGTTGCGGAAATCATCTTTACGGCATGCAGCAAAAATGCCGCCTGTCCGTGTGGATAGCGCGCCAGGGGCATGCGCTTGAAACCCGTCGTGAGACGCTCGTTCAGCCGGTCCCAGCTGGGAATGACCTCCACGGAGTCGTCCACCTGGGAACGAGGAGCTTGGAATGACGTGGTCGAATAAGACGGAGCGGGCTGAGCGGGTTCCGGACGATGCGGCGCCGCCGCAGAGGGTTCAGGACGCTGAGCCTCTGGGCGCGAGGCGGAGCGAGGAGCCTGCGCTTCGATCGCGGCGATCGCTTCCTGCTCCTGCTGCCGGTGATAGCTCTCGATCGCAAAGCCTTCAATCACATGCAGAGCCAGCGGGCGACCGGCGACCGCCGCCAGGGCGTCGTCAATGGCCGTCGCATATTCGTGCGTCTGCAAATTGACCCGCAGGTATTGATCGCTCGGCGCCATACCGACAATTAAGTGGTTGCCTTCCAGCGCGAGCGGCCGAGCCGCTTCCATGGCCATCCATACAGTGGGGACATCGATCGCGCGCTGAACGCGAAGAAACGCCTGCGTCCAAATCTCTTCGGGCGTAGCGGCAGCCTGTGAATCCATGGTCAACCTCCGAGATCGTTTCCCGCCGCAACCGCGTCGTTCGGGGAAATGTGGGTCCGGCGTGGCGGGGGCGCCGTATGCCGAGTCGGTACAATTATAATGCGCACGCTCGTCAATTGTCAACATCCGCGCGAGTTTGGACTGGCAAGAAGGCGTGAACGAGAAAATCGTATGCTATAATTAGGGAAATTCGCTTTTTTTCGACCGTGGGAGGATTGCATGATAATTGACGAAGTCGCCCCCATGCTCACTTGTATCCAGAGCAATGACGGCTTCCTGTATGAGCTGTTGATGCGGGCGCATCCCGACCAGCCCGCCATTACGAAGATACGAATCGGCCCCTATCTGTTCAAGCCCGAGCACCAGCCCAAGGTCGGACCGCTCGGCGTGATGACACAGGGCCCGGAGCCCAAATTCTGGATCATGCACCGCATGACGGATTTCAGCAATCCCCGGGGATGGCAGCGCCTGCACTGGGAGATCGCGGACAACGAGCCGGGCAGCCCCGCCTACCTCGTCGCACGCGGCCTTCTGAAGCCGGGAACCAGCGGCCTATTCCGATTCCTGTCGACCATTCCCCCCGGCGGCGTCCGCGCCGGAATGGAAATCTACCGAGGCGACGACCACAAAGACTACGGCGTCAGCGGCCCGAACTACGAGCCCTATATGCAGGGGCACGACGAGCACTAACAACGATCAGCCCCACATCGGAATTCAATCCGAGTGGGGCTGATTATGTTTGTGTCACATCCGTAAAGTCTAACGATAATTTCCGAATTGTATCCATAGCAAGAAATAGATGCAATGGATGATCACGAAGCACTTCAAAATCGTATTTTTGATAGAAACTCAAAGCCTCTTCGTCTAACACATCAACTTCAAGCGCTACTGCTCCAATATTTTGTGCGGTCTTTTCTGCTCTCCACATAGCATGGTAGAGAAGAAACTCTCCTAGCTTGCGGCCTTTGCATCGATGATCGACTGCAAGCCTGGCGAGCAAAATTGTTGGAGCGCCTATGTTAGGCGGAAGTTTCTGATCTTCCGGCCAGTTTTCGAAAGACACCTTGCTTGCGGCAAGCGTGTAATACCCCATCACTTCAGGATTGTCTTCGTAAACCGCAACATAAGTACGCCCCAATCCACGTTTTTGCTGCTGCAACGCCATTGTCCGAATATAATTGTCGAGCGCCGGTTTCTGGCAATCGAAATTGCTTTTCACATGTCGCTTCGCAAGATTTTCAATGATGGGTATCTTCACGTATCCAGCGCGCCCTCACGAACTGCACGCATCACTCTCTCTGCTCCTTTTAGCAGCGCTGGCGTAGGTTCAAAAGGCGTATCGATTGCTTTGATAAACCGATCACGCTCACTATCTGTCAATACAAGTGTTTGCTGCGATAAGATTTGCTGTGCTCTTTCCGTTGCGGCCGCTTCGATGAAGTCTGTCACGGATTGCCCTAACAGCGCGGCGGCATCCGCAATCCTCTGTTTGATTTCCGGCGTCGTGCGAAAATGCACGTGCCCAACGGCAACAGACATAATAGAACATCTCCCTCTTCTTAAGATTGACTATCTTATAAATTATTCTACCACGCCATGTTGCAATATGCAACATGGCGTGGTTAGCCTTTTGTGTCGTTCGTGACTTCACCATCCTAAGAATAATTTATTTCGGAATAACTTCAAACTCGGCCAGGGAGCAGAAATTTGCGCCGGCGCCGCTGGAGAGAGCGATGAATCGGACAAACTTCCCGGAAACAGCCTTCGGAAAATCGATCTGCTGAACAGTTTGAGACTGTTCTAACTCACCTCTCATCACGGCATTGCCCCAATGCTCGCCATCTTCACTGACAAATATCGCGTAAGATTTGATGTAACCATTCGCCTGGTCTTGCCGCTGCTGAACTTTGCAGCCATTCATCTCAACGGTCGCCGGAAACTTCACGATAAACTCATGTGGGAATGCCGGAACGCCATTTTCCCATGCCGAGTGCCAGAATGTCTCTGGATCTCCGTCGAGGAGATTCGCTGCGGGATATCCGGTCGCTTCGCTGTCTACCTTGTCAATCTTCGCTTTTAAAATTTCCATCTTAGAGAGCGAGGCCATTAAAATCCCCGCAATTGCGTCGCCGGAAACCTCTTGCTGAGGATTGAATTTTGGCGAATCCATATAAGCGCAAATACTATGGAGAAGCTGCGCGGAAGCTGTTCCTTTCGGCCCTTCCTTCCAGAGATTGAGACTGGAAGCGACGAGTCTCCCCCGACCTACCCGGACTTCAAAGAGTGCTGCAAGATGATGATTGCGACTAAAATTGTCGACCACCTGAACAATCGGATGAAGTGTTTCCGGCAGATTATCCATGACAATTGCTCGGCTGCCCTGAATTAAGTCATACCATTGCCAGTTGCTGTAGGATTCCGTTGGAAATTGATCGAATGCGGGATGCTTGGGATCGCATAAAATACTCATGGTCGTCGGAGCGTTCGGGAACCATACCGGGCTCCAGAATACGGGCGTATAATTGCTGGGAGCGCTGCTCGGAATGTGGACGCCGGCGGTTCTGAAAAGAACTTTACCGCCCTCTTTGAGCGTGGCCGCAGCGACGGCCCAGTCTGATGTGATCACAATATCAGAATGCGCCCGATAAGAGCTTTGGTTCGGGTACACCCAAACGCTCCAAGAATTATGAAATTTACTGCCGCTGATCGCCGTGGTAATCACCAACTCCGATGGCGAGGGAATTTTGGCAAGCGGGATATTGAGCGAGCCAACCACAGTCAAAGCGCCCGTTGGCAGTGTTGATTTCGGGAAGGAACCCGAGACGATCACTGCGCCATTTTTCTGGCTGACACTCCAATTGACTTCCGCTCGATTTAAGTCAGCCGGGCCATAGTTGGCCACCTCGACAGTTCCCGACAACGTTTCATTCGCAGTATATGTCCGCTTCGGGATGCGTAACAGAGGGACCGTTGGGCCGGTAAAGCTGGCGAAATCGGCGGCGTTAATCAAACCTTTACTATCCCAAAATGGATCGAGAATACCAATGGTGGCCGTTCCCTGGCCGGGATAGTCATGCAGATCCAGCAGATGAAATCCGCCCGCCTTGGGCGTGCGTAAAATTTGCTCGATCTCTTCTTTATAGAGATCGACCGATTGATGGCCGGTGGCTTCAAAGAATTTCGGCGCCAGCTCCAGGAGATGTTTTGCCTTCAAATCCGCGCGTATCTGATCGAAGTTTGTTGGCGCCAGAACACCGTCATACTTGGGCGCCTCGGCAAGGTTTGGATAGACAGCCCATTGCCCCATCTCATGAGTCACCAGCGGCTTTGTCATTCCCTGAACGACATCGCGAAAATCGTTCGTTGTTGCGTCGCCGGATATTCCGCGTGCTCGTGCGTCGACGAACAAGTCGCTGTTATCCGTCTCGACACCATTTGTGGCCGAGGCATAGAGATGTCGCGAATCCGTCGCTTTGCATCGTTCGACCCAGTCGGCGAAGATCGATTTCTCGCCCATCAGTTCATTGCCCATCGTGAAAAAGGCGAAGGATGGGTGGTTGCCATACGTAGAGAGAATTCGCAGAGTTTCCTGTTGGATAAATTCACCTCGCTTGGGGTCTGCGCCCACATCCACATTTGCCTGAGGCGCCTCCACCTGTAAATATACGCCTTCCTGGTCGGCGGCGGTAAATGCGGCGTCAGGAGGGCACCAGGAATGAAAGCGCAGACAGTTCAGTCCATATGATTTGAGAATACGACAGATACGTGTCCAGGCTGCGATGTCCGTGGGTGGATATCCTGTCTTGGGGAAGATCGCGCATTCCAGGGTTCCCCGAAGAATGATGGGGCGTCCGTTCCATATCAACTGCGTTCCACGCACGCCTAGCGCTCTCATGCCAAACGTGACATCCTTTTGGTCTATGGTCTCCGCAGATTTCAGTGTCGCGTGAAGCGTGTATAACGCCGGCGTAAATTCATCCCATGGCTTGAAATGATCGCCCATTGGCAGCACAAGATCCAGCGTTAACGAGCCTGGCTGAATTGTGACAGGGATACTCTTCGATACTTTCACGGTCGCATTTTTCGGGATCGAGATCGAAAGGACTGCCTTGACAGGATGGTTTGTCGCGTTGATCGCATCAACCTTGACGACGACCTGCTTCTCCTTCAAATTCGGATACGCCTGTACGCTCTGTATTTGTATCGGATCGTGCGCTTCCAGACGCAGCGCGCCCAAGAGTCCGTTCCAATTAGTCTGTGTATATTCGTACACGGAGGAAGCAAAATCGCCCATATAGTATTGGAGAGCATTGTCGACGCAAATCGTCAGCAGGTGTACGCCCGGCTTCACTTGCATTCCCAAATCATAGAGGTGGGGAGCCGAAAGACTATCCTGGCTCCCCACCCTTTGACCGTCGATCCAGAGTGTTGTTTTCCAGTGGGCGCGCTCTAAGAATAAGCGAATATCCTTACCTGACCAAGATCGGGGAACATCGATGCTTCTCTGATACCAGGCCGGGCCAACGTATGCGTGACGGCGAGTGAGCCCTATCAATCCCGCAGACGGCGCAGGAGCGCCATAGCCTGCTGTATCGGTAGATCCTGGCAAAACAATACGATCTGGAAGCGAACTGGAATACCACCGATCAGCCTCGCCGACATGGTTTGGATCCAAACGAAAGGCCCATGTCCCAGCCAGCGAAATAGTCTTGTTTTGCGCCAATGCGATTGGCGCCGGAAGCAAAGTTGCCAGACAAGCTAATGTCATCAGGAGCAGACTTTTTGCGAAGATACTGATTTTATTCATTTTATTTGCCTGCATGAACCCAGACCGCGTATTCCGGGAGAACTGTCACCGAAGCAACATATCCCTTGTCCGCTACGCTGGCGGGCGGGGCGGAAGTCACTTCGTAGTTGCCCACCAGCAGCTCTCCCTTCGGCGCCGTCAGATTGGTCACGCCGGAATTCACCTGCTGGTTGTTCACAATTTCAATAATCGGCGCAGGCGGATTGACCCCCAAGACCAGCGGCGCGCCAGCCAGTTTTTCGCGAAAGCGTTTCAGGCCGATTTCCCAGGGTGTGCGATTGAACAGATTATCGCACAGCAGAGTTCCGTCCTGCTTGAGCTTGGCCTCATTGCCGAGGTAGCTAACACGCAGGAACACATCGTTGACTCCATCCAAGGCCGAGGGGGACGACTTGATTTTCACCTCGGCGCTGCCGATCCCTTCGATTCTGATGTCTGGCTTCACTTTGGAAATCTGGATCGTGTAACGCCGGAACACGCCATCACCGTCGCCGCCCGGATGGGCCAGGTACCCCGTTGCGGCGATCAGCTTTGTTTTTGGCGCCGGGAATACCGCGAAGCCCAGCTTCGCCCCGCCGATTTGTGAAACGCGCAGTTTGCCTCCCGAGGCAACCACAACGTTGTCCGAAAGCACGAGTCGCTGCCGGCCAAAGATGTCCTGCCGAGTCAGGCGCAGCGCCTGTCGGCGGGTCAGGGTGAGAATCTCGAATTCTTTTCCCGATTTGGATTTCACCTGTATGAGGCAATCCGTTCCAGGCTGAACCGAAACAGTGGTGCGGCTGCCCGCCTTCGACACGGTGGCGGACTTTGCCTTCAAGCTGGTCAGTGTTTTTGTGTCGAAAACATACTGCCCCTTCATTCCTTCGGGGACGAAGAAGACATACACCGTGCGGCCATCGTCCGTTTGCGTGCGCGTGAATAGCTGGGCGAGCGCATAATTCAAATGCGCGCCGTTCAAATCCAAGTGGAACGGCAGGATGGCGCACTGGTTCTGTTTCAGATCAAAACCGCCTTTGTCCGGAATCCGCAGGCTGGTATGGGCGAATTTGAGTTCAAACTGCAAGTTGTGGCGATCCGGCAGCTGTACTCTATCTTGGTAGTTGTTCAAAAACAGAAATCCGCTGTCGCCATGCGCCCGCGCTCCATAGCGCAGTCCGGTCACATTTTTGTTGTCGGCAACCGGATTCTCCGGAAGCGCAACAACCATCGGCGCTAATAAATCTCCAAAATCACTCAGGAAATAATTGATCGGCTTGAGATAGTCATAGATGACATTGGCCTGACCAAACTCGCGCAGGGGACCTTGAAAATCGTAACTCAGGTTAGGAAAAGTTCCCGTGGCGCCGTGTTTACCGACAAAATGGGTTCCGCCCTGATACATGTAGTAGCCCAGGATATTGCCGCCGCGGGCCGTCATGATCGTGGCGATCGCTTCCGAGCTTTCCGGTGGAATGGTGGGACGGTATTGACCGTAGCAAAAGAATCCGGCCCCGGTTTCGATGTTGGCCACCGGATACTGAGTGGTGTCGTATTTGGCCTGCTTGGCATTGTGCATGTCGTTGAACAGGTAGTTCGGAGTCGGTTCACCGGGAGCGATCCAGGCATATCCCCCCTGGCCCGGCAGAAATTCACCGGATGGGACTGGGGATCCCCACGCGGTGCAGACATAGAACGGTGCGACCAAGCCGGCTTCTATCGCCAGGCGCTTGAGGACGCGCATGTGCGCCTCACCTCCCTCACCCGCAAAACCCCAGGCAAATGGCGCGATTTCAAATTCATTTTCCAGCTGGACCGCCACAATCGGACCGCCATCCTTGAACATCAGCCCGTGCATTTGCCGCCCCACCTGCTGATACCACTTGCGCACGTAGGCAAAATAGCGCGGGTCGTTCGTGCGCACTTTTACGCCCTGGTCATGCAGATACTGCGGCAGGCCGCCGTTGAGGCATTCGCCGTTGCAGAACGGGCCGACCCGGAGAAAAACAGACATGCCGTGCTTCGCGCAAAGCTCAACGAAGCGGCGGATGTCCCGCTGGTCGGTCCAGGTGAAAACGCCTTCGTCTTCCTCATGCATGCTTGGGAAGATGTAGGCGGAGATGGTGTTCAAACCACCAGCTTTCATTTTCAATATTTGCTCTTCCCATTGCCCGCTCGGATACCGCGCCGGATGCATCTCACCCGAAACCATGATCCACGGCTTCCCGTTGCGCACGAGATATTCCGCGTTGGCGGCCAAATGATCGCCCGCCGGATTTTTTCCGCCCCAATTCTTTTTGGGAGCTAGATTCAAGGGACGCAGCTTGCTGAGGTCGAGCGCATATGGTGATGTTTTGGGCTGGAGCCCCATCCCTTCAATTTTGGCCTCGGCCCAATCGGCGTGATCCATGCCGTTGCCATCGCCAGCGTCCCCGACCCGCAGCGTCAGACGCTGGACGCCCTGGAGGTCAGCGCCCACCTTCTTGGCCGGCGCGCCGGCGCGCATCGCGCCGGATTCCCAAAGCAATCTGCCGTCGCCTAGCACTTGAAACGTTACCGAGCCAGGCGATTGAGCGTCATCATCCACGCCCACCCATGCGCTGAAACGCCGCGCCGAGCCATGGAGATCGAGGGCGAATTCCCCTGCCGCGTGCGAGCCGACCCCGTGCGCAAATTTTCGACCGCCAATCGAGAGCGGACCGCCACCGACCGACTTGTCCACCTGTGGCGAACCCCAGCCCTGGCTCATCCGCCCCAAGTCGAGTTCCTGCAAACCCACCGTCCAGTCCGGCGCAGCAGTCGCCAGCCTTGGCAGAAACATTAAGGTTACGATTGCGAGCATTGATTTTTTCATAATTTAAAAGTCTCAAAATACTGCTATGAGACGGCAGTTAATGCAGGGGGAGCGGATGGAGGACACCGCAGGGGCCGCCACCGACGGCGGCGGTGATGTGGTCGACCTGGAAACCGTCGAAGGTGAGACGGGTACTGTATCCTTCGGACATTTCTTCCGAGCTTTCTGGGACGTAGTGGAAGATGAGAGATCGGCGGAAGCGATCCGTGCTGGTGTTCGGCGTGGAGCCGTGGATCAGGCGTCCGTCGAAGAAGAGGACATCGCCCGCCGTCATATCACAGTGTACGGCCTGCATACCGGCCGGAACCGGCACATAATCGCTGGTGAAAGATACGGCCGGATCGGCCTTTTCCGGGCAGGCAATCTCTTCATACTGCGAGCCAGGAACGACCTTTATGCCGCCATTCTCAGCGTCCACGTCGTCCACCGCGATCCATGCGGCCATGCAGACGCCGGGGCTGACGCGCAGGTAGTAGTTATCCTGATGCAGTTCCTGGCCGCGCGCGCCGGGCGGTTTGAAGTAGAACATGCTCTGCACCGCGACGGGCTCATCGCGCATCAGCTCGCACAGGATCGGATAAAAGCGCTCGTCCAGCATGTATTGGAGCGATAAGGCGCCGACCGCGAGTTCGGGGCGCCTGTGTGGGTGCATCATTCTTGGATAGAACGAGAGTGGGTCTGCCGGATTATTATCGGCCCGCGATTCGCGAACCTCCGACAGGCCTGGTACGGGGCCGCCTGCGTTCTGCTCCATGAATGCTTCCCGAATACTCGCCGCCTCCTCGGGAGCAAGCATACCGCGCGCTACGAGATAGCCGTCGCGCGCAAATTGGACGCGCTGTTCGTCCGTCAGTGAGATGTCCGAAATTGCTGTCATGCCTGTCGCCCTCAATCGTGAACTTGTCTAAAAAACTATGGTAAAGAAATAGAAGTTTTGCCCGCCCGAATGGCTGGGTGAATTATCCACATCACAGTATCCGCTCCCATTCGCTCAGGAGCGGCGACACGCATAGCCCGATTAGCTTTCACCCATGCGGCGCTTTTCTCCGTCCCAGCAGCTAGGTCCCACAAACAGATAGGCAGACCATCGATCGCTTTGGGAGACTGAATAACTAACGATGTTCCGCTCGTCGTTTTCACAACATCCAGCGTGACGTTTGATAAGTCCACGGACGGAAGGTTCTGTTGCGGACTGAGCGGAGCCGCGTTTCGGAAATCGTACCACCACACCGGCAGATGAACGCTCCGGCCATTTGGCAAGGGCGCAGTCGGGTCGGAGATGAACGCGGCCTTGCCGTCCGATCCCTCCCAAACCGCCTCATCAGAGAATGAATAGGTGGTGGAATGCCCCGCCATGATCTCAGCGTCGGGAATGCTGTAGCAAATATCCGGATTAGCTTTGATGTGATGCTCTCGGTAATAGATCTGCAGATAACGTTTGTGGATAAAGATCAGCCCACCCTGACGCGCCCGGTCAATCAACCCGTTAAGCGTGGGGCGATTGTTGGGATTATTCATCTGAATGCAGAATGTCTCCGCCAGCGGAAATGAATTGCTCGCCAATCGATTATCGCGTTCGAACACCTGGGAAAACAGCATCATCCGCTGCACGGGGGAAAGCCCGGAAGATCCATTGTAGGTTCCCAGATCGGTCCCCTCTTCATGCCGGTCTTCATGGTCAAATACAGGAAGGTTCTGCCAGCCGGGAAAAATCATGGTGAACTGCGCGTCCGCCTTGCCGGTCCAGCGATAATCCGTCTTCGAAATCAGATAGGGAAAGCTCGGCATGCCTCGGTGCTTTTGGCGCCAGCCGACCTCCCAGCGATCTCCGCCATCGGTAAAATCGTAATCGGCAAACACGCCGGAGATCCACGTCAGCCCTTTGCTGCGGCAGCTTTCGACAAGTGTGTTCGAAGGAGAATAGGTAGCGACTCCGGTAAAGGGGTGAAATCCCCACTCTTTCCAATAGCGCTGGGCGCCTTCGATGATCGCCGAGCTTTGGTCCACACTGAGAGAGTGGAAGGTCGGATCGGGCAGCTTCTTGAAGCCATGAACCGCTTGCGTCTCCTTGCTGATCAAGTTTTCATATCCATCGACATGATCGGTGATACTCTCAAATCGCCCGGTGAACTCAGGATCGAGTTTGTGAAAATAGCCCCCGTCTAAAAAGGGAACGACTTCCGCTCCTGCTTCTACTTGCGCATGCCGAAACAAATCTCTCGGCTCCCAATCCGCCTTAAAGGGCAACTCTCCCACTAAAACAAGTTCGTAGTCGAATGGAAGATGCCCCGATTTCGCTTCGGGCAGATAAAGATCTTTGAGGTTTCCGGAATCGTGGTACTCCGCCGGCATTTGCATCCAAAAATTCACAGCGGTGACGCCCGGTTTCCATGCCGCGAAATAGCTGTAGATTTCATGGCCGCCAAGCTGGATAGCGGCGTAGTAATTCCCAGCCACTCTGGGCTGATATTTCACCAGAGCCTGCCATCGGTTCTTTTCCGGTATTTTTTTCCATTTCAGACGAACGTGCTCCACTGCGGTGTGCGAAGCCTCCAAGTAGCGGGGATGCACTTCCAATTCCGCAGGGAGATCGGTGGAAAGCACGCTCAAAGGTGTCGACACGGTCATTCGCACCGTTTCTCCAGGATTGACCAGGCCGTTATCGATCCAGATCCCCCAATCTGCGCCGGATGCGCTCAAGTTAGCCAGCAGGTCGGTGGAGGAAGCGGCGATTGATTTGGGAGAGCAAGTCAAAAAAAATAAACTGCTCGCGAATGCTATTTTCACAAAGTTTCTTACCAACGCTGTATACTCTCCAATATTAAAAGAAGTCGAGCTTTTCTCTCATATTTTAACATCAAGGCGCTGGCGGTAACAGACACGGAACGGCTAAAAACATGTCAAATCTTGCTGCCCCTGCTCCGCTCGATCTTCCCTATTATGTCGGCATGGTCTCGGGCTATTACCATATGTCGCCCGGCTACGCCGCCAAGAGGGAGGGAGGAACGCGCGACTGGCTGCTGACGGCGACGCTCAGCGGCGCCGGTCGCTTTGGTTATGGGAATGGGACACGAATTGCGCGCGTCGGCGATCTCGTGCTGCTGAAACCTGGGGCGCCCCACGATTATGGCTGTATTGCTGATGAGAAATGGGAGTTCTTCTGGGCGCATTTCCAGCCGCGCCCCGATTGGTATGAACTGCTGTCGTGGCCGGAATTCGCACCGGGGATGATGCATCTGACGCTGACGGAGCCGGTGATGCGCCAGAAGATCGTGGGGCAATTTGCGGAGGCGCATCGGCTGGCGACGGGGCGGCTGCGGCGCCGCGAAGCATTCGCCATGACATCCCTGGAGATGCTGCTGCTGCTTTGCGATACCCAGAACCCACTGACACAGCAGGCGCCGCTCGATCCGCGTATCCAAGGGTCACTCGACTGCATCTTCAGTCGTCTGCGGGAAAAGTGGACGCTGGACGATCTGGCGGAGGTCGCGGGTCTTTCGCCGTCCCGTTTCGCGCATCTCTTTCGGGAGCAAGTGGGTTCGCCGCCGCTGCAATTCCTGGATTTACGCCGTCTCGACCGCGCCCGAAGCCTGCTCGACCGCTCGCCCGTCTCCATCGGCGCCGTCGCGGAAGAGATCGGATTCGACCCGCTGTACTTCTCACGCTGGTTCAAACGCCATATGGGGATTGGGCCGCGCGCTTACCGGCGCCGCATGGAACGGAGCGCCTAATGGCTCAGGCCTTTTTATTTTGGGGACGTAATTGGGTAAAGGCGATGATCGCAAGTACGCCCCAGCACACCCAGACGAACCAGTCGCCCCAGCGTGTGTAGGGCGTCCTTGTCGTTCGTTGCTCTACGGGCGCGATGACGAGCTTGGACTCGAACAATGGCGCTTCATTGATCACTCGCCCCGCCGGATCGATGATTTGCGAAATTCCCGTCGATCCTGCCCGAACTAAATATCGATCACATTCGGCGGCGCGGATCGCGGCGATGGCGGCGTGCTGGCGCGCGGCGGCGGTGCGGCCGAACCAAGTATCATCCGTCACGACCGCGAGAAGGCCGGCGCCGCGCGCGACTTGTTCGCGTGTCAGCTCTCCATAAGACGATTCGTAGCAGATCGCCACTCCCACTTTCCCGACCGGCGCGCCGGCGTCCAGAAGCGCCTGATGCGCGGCGCCTTTCTTTCGGTCATATATCGTGAGATGCAGGGCGACCAAGAACTTCAGCCAGTCCCGCCCCGGCACATACTCCCCAAACGGCACCAATTGGCGCTTCACGTAAGAGCCGCGAATTGCGCCTGAACGATCGACGAGAAAGGCGGAATTGGCGTCGGAATGCGCCCGTTCATCCCATTCGTTGCCGCCGATCAGCAATGCCTGGCCATTTATGACACAGTCGGCGGAGACACGGTTGGCGAGATTGGGATCGTCGCGCAAATATCCGGGGAAGGTCGCCTCCGGCCAGGCGGCGAACAAGGAGCCCTTGCTCGCCGCCTTAGCCTCCATCTTCGAATATGCCTGCATTGTCTGCTCAACATACACAGGATCTTCCGGGCGGCGATTGGACCAGCGGACATTGGGATTAATATTTGTTTGAAGCGCCGCCGCTTGGAACTGCGGCTTCAAATGCTCACCACGCAGGCTGATGCTCCCATAAACTAAGGCGAGCGCAACAGCGGCAAGCACGGCGTTGACGAAGCGCGGCGGGTTGCGCTTTGTCAGGATCCCCGTGACTGCAACGTTAACCAGCACGATCAAAAATGTCAGTGGCCAGACGCCGCCGAGCTTCGTCAGTTGCAGGATCGTGATGACGCTGTGCTGGGTGTAGGCGAGATCGCCCCACCCCGTCCCCAGTTCTCCCAATTGGCGAACCCACTCCAAAGCGGTCCAAAGTGCGGGGATTCCCAACGCCCACGCCCACCGGTTCCCGTGGCGGCTCAGCAGGTGCGCGCCGAAGGCGAACAGCAGCACCACGCTGACCTGCGCCATGCTGCCGATGGCCCACGCCACCACGCCCAGCGCCGTTCCCAGCGCGTGCTGGGCCATGATCGCCAGCCAGTAGAGCACCCCGCCGTGGTAGATAAATCCAAAGACAAACGCCTGCCCCAGCGCATCACGCAGACGGGCGTGCGGATAGGTGGCAAGCATCGGAACGAGGCAAATCCAGGCCAGCCACGCCCAGTCGAGGTGGGGAAACGCGCCGACCGCCAGAAGTCCGGAAAGAACGGCGGCGCCGTACGTGCGGAGTATGATGCGAGCGCGGGATGGTTTCGATGTTTGGAGGGGCTGCGCCGAGCCCAAATCGGTTATTGCCAATGAAGAATAAATCCTGCTATAATGACCGAACATGACAAGAAAGACATGGATGCTGGCGGCAAAGATCGCCCTGCCGATTTTACCCCTCTTAGCCGCCGCCGGATGCGCGCGCGCCCCAAGCGGAGCGGAAAGCACAACCGGACCGCAGGTGATCGTTTCGATGACCGTCGCCCATCGCATCCGCCCCGACTACTTCTACTTCGTCCTTTTCAACGTTTCCAGCGCCTCGCCGCCAACCAGTGTTGGTCCGATTCCCGTTGTCGGAACTCCCTGGGGCAACGGGTTCGCTCAAGGCGACATCACGGGGTTAGTTCGCTATGACGCCGCTCAGGGCAACACGCACTACGGCGTTTACTCGGTCGTTCCAGGTACGAATAACCGACAGTTCACTCCGCTGGGCTCGCCGCTGCAATACACAGTCGTCGGCGATACTGGAAACACGATCCAGTTCCGGATACCACTGTCGCAGCTGGCGACAGCGGGGATTTCGGTCGATCAAATTCAATCACTGCAGATCAATTTTGTAGCGACCAACGCGATCCTGGAAGACGCGAACACGTCCGCAACGAAGCTGTTCGACGCGCTCGGCGACGCCCGCCAGGTCGGCGGCGTCAACAATCCGATTACGATCTCAGCCACAACCTCCAGGATATACCAGAACAGCGACTCTCTTACACAAGAGCCGTCCGGCGATGTCACCCAGGCTGGAAATGGAGTGTTTCAGAACACGAACGAACCGGATCTAGACATCGTCAACTGGACCGTGGAAATCAGAAACTAAGGTAGAGTATACCAGGAGCTTCGCTCCCTTACGGCCGCAAATAATGGAAGTAACGCCATGACATTGATCGTCCCATTCTTTTTCGCTCATCAGCCGTCCCGGCTTCACCCGACCGAGAAGCGCCAGCCCGGCGCGCTAAAGTCGCCGGAGGAGCTGGAGACGTACTATTTCGAGCAGGATTTCGACAAAGAAATCTTCCTTAAGGTCGCGGATAAGTGCTATCGTCCAGCGACACGTTTGATCCTCGATCTGGTGCGAAAGCACGCGAACGACGAGAAGCCATTCCGGGTGGCTTACGGCCTTTCAGGAACCCTGCTGGATCAAGCGGCGCGCTACGCGCCGGACGTGCTGGACCTCTGGAAAGAGCTTGCGGACACGGGACTGGTCGAGTTTACCGGCGAAACCTACTATCATAGCCTTGCTGGCTTGTTCGACGACGAACGGCGCGAGTTCCGTGAACAGGTCGCCATGCATCAGGCCAAGATCCAGGAGCTGTTCGGGCAAAAAACGACGATGTTTCGGAACACGGAGATGATGTACAACAACTCCGTCGCCGCCGCCGTTCAAGACATTGGCTTCCAGGGCATCATCACCGAGGGCGTGGACTGGCTAATGGCGGGCTGGCGCTCCCCGGACTTCGTCTACCAGAGCACCTCGGGCCTCCCCGTACTGCTGCGCAACTATCGCCTCAGCGACGACGTCGGGTATCGCTTCTCCAACAAAGGTTGGGAGGGTTATCCCTTGACGGCTGAGAAGTTCTCCGGCTGGCTCGCGGGAAACACCGACCCGATGGTGCTGCTGGCGCTGGACTATGAAGCTCTTGGTGAGCACATGTGGGCGGATACGGGCATCTTTGATTTTGTCGGCGCGCTGCCCTCGCAGATCGCGCAGTATCCCCAGCTGGAATGGGCGACACCCACCCAGGCCGTCTCTCGGCTGCAATCCGCCGGCGTGGTGGATGTCCCCGACTTCTCCACGATCTCCTGGGCGGACCGCGAGCGCGACACCAGCGCCTGGCTTGGCAATGAGATGCAGCAGTTCTGCTATGAAGAGATCAAGCGCATGGAGGACGCCGTCCGCGCGACCGGCGATCCGCACGTGCTGCATGTCTGGAGATTGATGCAGACGAGCGATCATCTCTACTATATTTCCGACAAGGCGCTCAGCGACGGCGATGTCCACCAATACTTCTCGGCCTACGGCACGGTGGTCGAATCGTTCGTCCGCCTGCATACCGCCGTCTACGATCTGCGCCGCCGCGCAGATCATTGGGGCGCGTAAGAGATTTCCATGAAGCGCATGGACCGCTATGTCCTCGGTGAGATGGCGCCGCCTTTTATAGCCGGCGTCATGCTCATCGTCGTGATGCTGATCGGAAACACGCTGTTTCCGCTCATCGAAAAGATCGTAAAGTACGGCATCCCATTCAAGGTGATCGCCAAGCTCGTCGTCTTTAACATCCCCACCCTGATCGTTCTGACGCTCCCGGCCGGCACGGCCCTTTCCGCCTCGTGGGCGGTCAACCGTCTGGCCCGCGACTCCGAGATCACCGTGATTCGCATGTCGGGCGTATCTCTGCGCCGGCTGTTCATGCCGATCTTTATCGTCGGCCTGCTGGCGAGCATTACGGCGTTCGTCGTCGCCGACCGCGTTGTGCCGCGCGCGCAGCACGAATTTCAAACGACGCAGAATCAAATGGTGGGCTACGCGCTGCAATCGTCGCCCAGCATCGCCGCGAACAAAGTTTTTACGTTCGACGACTATGCCTTTCATATTCGCGAGATCCAAAAGGATCCGTCGGGAGATCCCAACAAGCTGCGCCTTCTGGGCGTCACGATCTTCCAAAATCCCACCAATGGAGCGTTTCCGACCATCACCACGGCGCAGAGCGCGACGTACAATCGCGATATCTGGGAGCTGCAAAAAGTGGTGGTCCATCATCTGGCGAAGGACGGCTCCGAACGGTTTGAGGTCCAGGCCGGAACCGCCGCTCTTAACCTGCGCGTTCCACTGATCGATATTGCCTCGACCGCGATCCAGCACCCGGACGAGTTATCCATGGAACAGCTCGGGCAGCGCATGCGCGCCTTGAAAAGCACCGGGCAGGATGGGAACCAGGATTTTCGGGAGATCGCCGTCAACTATTACATGAAGCTCTCACTGCCGTTCGTCTGTTTGGCGTTCGCGCTCTGCGCGCCTCCTCTGGCGCTGCGTTTCGCGCGCACCGGAGCATATACGGGAATATTCTTGTCACTGGTCATGGTCTGGGTCGGCTGGAATACGCTGCTGCTGGCGAAGTTTCTGGGGCTTGGGGGAGCGCTCAATCCCATCCTCGCCGCCTGGGCGCCTGATATTCTCTTCACGGTCATCGGACTTTACCTGCTCTGGCGGATCGAGTAAACCGATTGAGAGGACAGACGTGAAAAAGGCCCGGACAACGATGTCCGGGCCTTACTGGCGAATGCTCGCCTTATCTTAAGTCGATGCGATGGTTACATCGCTCGGCGGCCGCTTAGCATACGGCTGATCATTACGACCACGATAGCTCCGATGGCCGCCCAAACGATGCTCATGATGTCGAGCGTCGTGGTAAACGATCGGCTTCCGGTGATCAAGTGATAGATAAACCCGCCGACGACCGCGCCGACGATACCCAGAACCGTAGTTCCAACAAAGCCGCCGGGCTCATCGGCCGTGCCGGGGACAATCGCCTTGGCCAGAAGGCCGGCAAGAAAACCAACAACAATCCACATCAAAATCGTAAACATCGACATTTTCCTCCCTGGGGTAACTGGACTTCCTGTCTCTTCCAATAGCGCCATCCTTAGCGCCGCGCTGCATGTTTTCAGTGTGTTCTAATCAAGTGTGCGTTCAGTATTTCACTGACACAGGTATATATCCGTTTCAATAACCAGGTCAAACATGCCGCGAAAAAAGTTTTGTAATATCTCCGATAACCGTAAGCGCTCCTCCTGAGCGAAGCGGCGGAAACCTGGTGTATAATCCCTCATGAACAAGCTTGCGCTGACTTTCTGGCGATCTGATTTGCTGCGGTCCTTGATTACGGTGCTCGCCGCGCTGCACTTGGCTTATCAGGTGTTCTTTTTTATTCCCGCACATTGGAACCGCAGCGATTCGATGCGTGACACGCCCGTTTTTTATATGACGGCACAGAATGCGCTCCATCACCATACACTCTATCGAGCGCGGCCGGACTACGGCCCGGACAAGATGATGGCCGGCCCTTACTTCCTTTATCTGCCGCAATTCGCCATGCTGGAAGCTCCACTTGGCGACGTGTCGCCAATGACATTTTCCCGTATCTGGTACGCACTTCTTCTGACGGCGTTTTGGACTTTTGCCGCGAGCCTCGCCCGTATTTCTTCCGGACGGTTTTCCGTGGATGGAACATTAAAATGGGGATTGGCGGTCGGGGCGACTCCTGGAGTTTATTTCGCATTGTCCACCGCGAACGCCGATCCCATGATGTGGGCCTTAGTGGGAATGGCGATTGCGACAAATCAGCGAGGGATCTTTTTTGCACTGGCGGCTCAGCTGAAACTGTATACTCTTTTGCCGCTGGTCCTTGCCGTGTGGAAAGAAGGGCGACGCGTTGCGATCCCCGCGGCGATCTTGCTTTTCGTCGGTTTTGCGGCGGGTCTCATATTTTGCGGACTTCACTCCTACTGGCAATGGGCAAACTGGGTGCTGCCGATGATTCGCCAGGGCACTTTTTACCCGGGCGACATTTCCCTCTCGCTTGCGTGCCTCCGACTGGCAAAGCATTTGGGATGGCATTATGTTTCCGGTCCGCTTCCTCCCGGTCCACGTTTGACGCTTTCGCTGCTGGGAGTGATGGGACCGCTCTTCGTCACGTATTTGGCGCGCAAGCAAGAGCCTGTGAAGCTGTATTGCTACGCCACAATCGCTTCCGTCCTGTTTTCGCCCTATTGCTGGAACTATTATCTGCCGATCTGCTATCCTCTGGTCGCCCTTTATGTCCGAGACAGCTATCGCGCCTACCTAGCCACAATCGCTAAGCCGGCTTCTTCTCTCGACAGCGCCGTTCCCGTATTGCAGTAATTCAGAAGAAAGCCGTCCCGCCAGTTCTCAGACGTAGATTTGTATGACACAACGACTTATTGGTAAGCAGAGAACTCTTCTTGGAATCCTTGGCTTTGCGCTCGCGGTGTTCGTCATCGCTCTGTGCTTCAATCCTTCGCCGGCGACCGATCTCTTCTGGCAGATGCGAACCGGCAAATTGATTGATGAAACGCATCAATTCCCTTATCACGACACCTACTCATGGTCCAGATATGGAACGCCGTGGATCGTCCATGAGTGGGGAATGTGCGTTCTTCTCTGGAAACTGTTCGCGGCGGGTGGATATCCTGCGGTATGGATATTCGAAGTCGCCGCGCTTCTTGCGACATTTATCGCTCTGTATGTGATCTTGCTGCGCGAGACCGCCGGCGCTCCCGTGATTGCGTTCCTCATGTCGCTATGGGCGGCGTGGACGGTGAGCCCTCTCATTTCGCCGCGTCCTCACCTCATCACTTACCTTGCGCTTACGATTTTGGTCGGCGTCGTTCTCCGTGTGCGTCGCGGCTCCGCGCATGTTCGGCATCTTTACTGGGCGCCTGTGATTTGCGTTGTTTGGGCGAACTTTCACGCCGGCGTCATCGCCGGCGCGGCGATCCTCGCCGCATTTGGGATCTGCGACTTTGTGGAGGGAAAATACTTCAGTGGGGACGACGCCGAAAAGAAAGACCGTTATATTGGCGTCGCCCGAGCGGAGTTGATCGCGGCGGCGGCGTGTTTTCTCGTCATGATGGCGAATCCTTACGGCGTGAGGATCTTTGAAATCTTCCGGTCAACGGTCGGCGATCAGACAATGCCGGAATTCGTCAAAGAATGGCAGGCGGTCGATCTGCACAGCGCGTCCGGACATTCGCTGGTGTTTCTGATCGCGATCTGCGCGCTTGGGCTGGCGTTTTCCCGCCGCAAGCGCGAAGTCGCCGAAGTGGCGATCTTTGTTGCGCTGGCCTACGCCGCTCTCAACACCAATCGCAACGTCCCTCTGTTCGCCCTGGTCGCCATCCCATTGACAGCCCGTCACATTTTATCGTCTTTAGAGCGGCTTATTGAGATAATGTCTCCCAGCGCAAGCGTCAACAACTCGTTGTTTGGACGAACACCGCCGCTGTTTCTATCTTCGCTGCTTGCGGCGACGGTCGCTGTTTTCTCGCTATTGGTGTGTTACAAAAACATTCAAAGCGCCGCGCAGCCGAAACGCCCGCTTCTGGAGACGATTACCCATCAGGCGTTTTACCTAGACTACTTCCCAGAGTCTGCGTGCCGTTTTATGGAAATGGAACAATTTCCAACATCGGGCAAGCTCTATAACGCATATAACATCGGATCCTATCTGGAGTGGCGTATTCCCCAGTATCCCGTCTTCATTTCCACACAAACAGACGTGTATTTTGGAAAGGTGCTGTCCGATTACGCCTCCATGAGCGCCCTCCCTTACGGATGGCCTCAGAAGCTGGACGAATATCACCCGGACTACGTGCTGACATCGGCTGACGCCATTCAGGCCAGGCTCTTTATGTCGGCGCCGGACTGGAGTCTTGTCTACGCGGATCGGCCGGACGTGGATGTGGATAACGGAAAATTGAACGCTCTGATCTTTGTGCGCAAGCAGCCGAAGTTTGAGCCTCTGATCGCGCGCTGCCGTATGCATTGCCCCGCCGCCGTCGCCATTACCGCAAAGCTGGACGCCGCTCGGTAATGTCAAACGAATTCTTAAAGAACTGGAAAGAACTAACGCCCTGGCTTCTTGGCCTTGCTCTGGTCGCGCTCCTCATTGGTCTGTGCGTCAATCATATCGCCAGTTTTGACTTGTTCTGGCAGCTTCGAGCCGGTCACGATATCGCCGCGAGCGGCCATGCGCCGCACATGGATACCTACTCCTGGACACGCCATGGAACGACCTGGATCGCCCATGAGTGGCTGTGCTTCTGGATGATGTGGAAGCTCCATCAGATGGGCGGGTTCGCGGCGATCTGGATCGCAGAGGCGGCGCTGGTCGCGCTGACATTCGTGCTGGTGTATGTCCACGTCCTGCGTGAAACCGAGGGAA
>NZ_JBDSQY010000023.1:0-31595 GCF_039929585.1 Capsulimonas sp. | reverse complement strand
AGCCCGACACGACCGTCACCCCATAGCCTCCGATTTCGTCGGCCAGGCGGACAAGAGTTCTTGTCCGCCTGAACCAAACTCGTCTTGAAACCCTGTCTCAGATCGGTTACAATAGCACTATAATGGCAAAACGATTTTCTCCGGCGCTGCTTGGCGCCGCATTTCTCCTGGGGACGGGCCTCACTGCGCACGCGCAGGCCGCCCCGAAAGCGCCCGGAGCCCCCAAAGACCCGACACTTTATGTGATCGGGTATTCGCATTTGGATACCGAATGGCGGTGGAGCTATCCGCAGACAATCCGTGAGTATCTTGCAAATACGCTGCATCAAAACTTCGAAATGATCGAGAAGTACCCGAACTACCTCTTCAACTGGACGGGGTCCAATCGTTATCGGCTGATGCAGGAGTATTATCCCGAGGATTTTGCGCGACTCAAGCAGTATGTGGCCGCCGGCCGCTGGTTCCCCGCCGGATCCAGCGTGGAGGAGTGCGACCTGGATATCCCCTCCGAAGAATCGCTGGTTCGGCAGGTGCTTTATGGGAACAACTACTTCCGGCGCGAGTTCGGCGTCGCCAGCAACGAGTTCATGGACCCGGACGCCTTTGGATACCCCGGGTCGATCCCGACGATCCTGGCGCACTGTGGTTTGAAGGGCTTCTCAACACAAAAACTGTTTTTAGGATCGACCGTCGGCATTCCCTTCAATGTTGGCGTTTGGGAAGGCTTGGACGGCCAGTCCGTGACGGCGGCGCTGAACCCGGGACGTTACGGCAGCACGATCGACAAAGATTTGAGCCATGACCCGATGTGGATCGATCGGATCCAGGGCAACATCAAGCAATCGGGCGTTCCACTGGATCTTCGTTACTATGGCGTCGGCGATCAAGGCGGCTCCCCCGCCGAGGCTTCCGTGCAGTGGATGGAAAAGAGCGTAAACGGCGGCGGACCGGTCAAAGTCGTCTCGGCGCCCCTATCCCAATTATTCGACGTCATCACACCCGAGCAAAAAGAACGTCTGCCGCGTGTCCAAGGCGACATGCTGCTCACAAACCACTCCGCCGGCTCCATTACGTCTCAGGCGTATATGAAGCGCTGGAACCGCAAGAATGAAGTGCTGGCCGACGCCGCCGAGCGCGCATCGGTCGCCGCCGACTGGCTCGGCGGCGCTCCCTATGACAAGGCGCGCCTGACCGACGCCTGGCTGCGATTCCTGCCGGGCCAGTTCCACGATCTCATGGCCGGCACCGCGCTTCCCCAGAGCTTTTCGTACGCCTGGAACGACCAGATCATCGCGATGAACGAGTTCGCCGGCGTTCTGAAGCAGAGCGCCGGCGGCGTCGCCCGCGCCATGGACACCCGCGCGCAGGGCGTTCCCATCGTCGTCTATAATCCCCTGTCCATCGCCCGCCAGGATATCGTTTCGGCCAGCGTCGCCTTCCCCGGCGCAGCCCCTGCCGCTGTCCGCGTCTTCGGTCCTGATGGGCGCGAAGTTCCCGCGCAAGTGGTCAAGCAACAGGGTGGAAAGATCCAAATTCTGTTCGCCGCAACGGTCCCCTCCGTCGGCTTCGCGGCTTACGATGTTCGCCCCGCCGCCGGCGCCAGCAAAATCGCGTCTCCGCTGAGCGTGACGAAGCAGGGTCTGGAAAATGCACGCTACAAAGTGCGCCTGGACACCAGCGGCGATGTCGCGAGCATCTACGACAAGACGGCGCAAAAAGAATTGCTCTCGGCTCCTGCCCGCCTTGCATTCCAGCATGAGAACCCATCGCGCTATCCCGCCTGGAATATGGATTGGGAGGATCAGCAGAAGCCGCCGCGCGCCTACGTGGATGGCCCCGCCACGGTGCGCATTGTGGAGAACGGCCCCGCCCGCGTCGCGCTTCAAATCGAGCGCCGCGCTCAGGGTTCACGCTTCGTCCAGACGATCCGATTGTCGGCGGGAGACGCGGGAAACCGCGTCGAGTTTTCCAGCACTGTGGATTGGAAGACGAAGGAAACCGCGCTGAAGGCGATCTTCCCTCTGTCCGTCTCGAACCCCAACGCCACCTACAATTGGGGGCCGGGAACGATCCAGCGCAGCACGAACAAGCCGACCCAGTTTGAAGTCCCCGCGCACCAGTGGTTTGATCTGACCGATACCAATGGCCGATACGGCGTCTCCGTGCTCAATCAAGACAAATACGGATCAGACAAACCCGATGATCATACGCTCCGCCTAACCCTCCTCTACACGCCCGGCGTCAACGGCGGTTACCAAGACCAGGGAACTCAAGATTTAGGACGTCATGAAATTCTGTACGCGCTGCAAGGACACGCCGGCGACTGGCGGCAGGGCCAGACGCCCTGGGAAGCCGCTCGGCTCAACCAACCCTTAGTCGCCTTCCAGACGCCTTCGCATGCTGGAACGCTGGGTAAAACGTTCTCCTTGCTTCAATCCAGCAGCCCTCAAGTTTCCGTAGACGCCGTAAAGCAGGCAGAGGATGGACGCGAGATCATTATTCGCGTGAATGAATTGAGCGGCAAATCCGCCAAGAGCGTGACACTGGCGATGGCTGGCGCAATTGTCTCTGCTCGCGAGGTGAACGGACAGGAACAGCCGATGGGCGCGGCGACCGTGAAGAACGGCAAGCTCGTCTTCGATATGCTGCCGTACCGCCCCCGCGCCTTCGCGCTGACGCTGGCCGCATCGAAGACAAAGCTGTCCGCGCCGACCGGAACGCCGCTCGCCCTGCCCTACAACGCCGATGTCATCAGCGCCGGGCCGGAAGACAACGCCAATCGCTTTCGAACGGTCCCCGCAAATTTTGACGGTAACCACAATGCGATTCCAGGAGAACTACTGCCAGCCAAGATCACGAGTGATGGCGTTGTCTTCACCCTCGCCCCCAGAAACGGGGCCCCTGACGCCGTAGCCTGTCAGGGACAGACGCTCCCCCTGCCCACCGGCAGGGCGCGCCGCGTTTACCTGCTGGCGGCGTCCTCCGAGGGCGATGTCGCAGCGAAGTTTCTGGTGGACGCCCAGCCCGTGACGCTGAATGTGCAGAGCTGGGATGGGTTCGTCGGCCAGTGGGACACAAGGCTCTGGAGCGGCGTCGTTCCCGAGTACACCTTCGACTGGCATAACCCAATGGTCGGCCTCGCCCCAGGTTACATCAAACCGGCCTCCGTCGCCTGGTACGCTGATCACAAGCGTCTGGCGAACGGACAGAACGATCCGTACCAATTCTGCTATCTCTTCAAATACGCGATCGATATTCCCGAAGGAGCCAAGACGCTGCGCTTGCCCACCAACCCGCGCGTCCGTATTCTGGCGGCCACGCTCGCACAAAATCCGAACGACGACACCGTCGCCGCACAGCCTCTCATGGACGTCCTGGACCGGGCCGACGACGCCGCGCCCGAGATCGAGCCGTCCGGTGGCGTGTTCCACAACGCGACTTCCGTGACGGTCCAGCCGCCCCTCTACTCCGGCGGCGCCACGCACTACACGCTGGATGGGACGAAGCCCGGTCCGAACTCGCCCGTCTATGACGCTCCGATCCTGCTGACAAAACCCACCACGGTCCAGGCGGTCCTGGTGGAAAACGGGCACGCGATTGGGCCCATCAGCCGCGCGAAAATCAGCGTGAACGACACCACGCCGCCCACGATCCAATCAGCCGCGACCGCCGCGACGACGCCCACTGTCGCCGTCAAATTCTCAGAGGCTCTGAATCGCGCTTCAGCAGAGATCATAGATGCCTATCAATTGCAGCCCACCGTCCCAGTGACAAATGCCGCCCTGAGCGCCGATGGGCGCATCGTCACCCTCACACTCGCCGCGCCGGTCGCCGGAGACGCCCCGCGCATCGTTGTTACAGGCGTGCGCGACGTCGCCGGCAATCCAATCAAAGCAGGAACCGAGACTGCGCTCGAAGTCGCCCGCCCCGTGCTCCAGATCGCCCCGCCTCGCGCTTTTAACGGCGCGGATGTCACCCTCTCGGATATCGCCGGCCTCCCCAATAAGGGCGGCGATCCGTGGACGATCAACACCTTCGTCTTCATGCCCGATAAGCCGACGAAACTAACTCTGCTCGTTGGCTTCGGCGACACCAAGGACACGCACGGCCAGCAGCGTTACCTCGGGTACTTCAATGATGACGGCATCCACTTCTGGGGCAGCGGCGTGGACATCGCCACGCACACCGCGTATGACCTCGGCAAGTGGCAGATGATCACCGTCACCTACGATGGCGACACGATCCGCATTTACAAGAACGCCAAAGAAATCGCCGCCTCCCCGGCCGCCCTCGCAGACGCTGCTCCCGAAGTTCACCTCGCCCCATCCGGCCCCTGGACCGACGCGGGCCGATTTACCGGCCGCCTCCAGAACTTCACGATCTGGAACAAAGCCCTCGCCCCCGCCTCCGTACAGGCGCTGACTTCGGCCATGCCCGCCCAGTAAGCAAAACGCCCAGGTGACGATCAGAACGAAATAGCCGTCCCCGCAGCACGTGGAGACGGCTATTTTTGTTTCGCCATCCACTCACACAGATTGTCATGAAGCCTGCTGAACAAGCCACTCATCACGCAGCAAGGCGTAAAGATATTCGTCACGCCAGGCGCCGCGCGTCCAATGGGTCTGCCGAAAATGGCCCTCGCGGGTCATTCCCAAACGCTCCATCAATCGATACGAACTCGTGTTGTCCGTATCGCACATCGCGGTAATACGGCGCAAATCGCACGTAACAAATGCGTACTGAAGCAGCGGCTGCGCGGCCTCCAAGGCGTATCCGCGTCCATGATAATCCGGATGCAGAGCGAAACCGATCTCACCCTTGTTCTCCGGGGGGCCTCCAAGATAGATTCCGACTTCTCCAATCACTTTCGCGTCTTCCTGGTGATAGACCGCGAGCGCATGCCAGAATTCCTTTTCGTTATCCTGGGCGACAGCCTGACGAGCAAGATACTGCGCCGCCCGCTCCTTGTTCTTTGGCTCCCCCGGCAGAACCGCCGCCACTTTGGGGTGCGTGTGGTAAGCCAAAAAGTCAGCCAGATCCGTTACGGCGAAACGGCGAACGATCAGCCGTGGCGTCGTCACATCTTCCATAATTGCGTCTTTCCATCGCGAGCGTGTCGTGTACTCTCTCATTTACCTATCGTCGCTGCCTGCCCATTTTGTAAATAACCCATAACAAAAAAGCCGCCTTCGCAGATCACGAAGGCGGCTTTGTATTCCTTAGGACTTCATCATCTCATCCAGCAGCGGCTGCATGGCGTCGGCCCAGATTTGGTAGCCTTGGTGGCTGGGGTGCAGCGCGTCGGGCATGATTTCTTTGGTGATCTCGCCGCTCGCGTCCAGGAACTTGGCGCCGATATCTAAATAGCGGGTCTTGTCGCCGTCGTCGAGCTTCGCCAGTTCGGCGTTAATCCCTTTGACCTTCGCTCGCACGGCATCGTCCGGCTTGACGCCGCGCGGGAAGATGCCCAGGAGCAGCAGCTTCGTGTCGGGAAGGCGGCGATGGATTTCGGAGACGATCTTCGTATCGCCCTGAACGATCGCTTCGGCAGGGTCGCTCATGTTGTTCGTGCCGATCATCAGAACGACGACCTTCGGATGAATGCCATCGAGTTCGCCTTTGTCAAATCGCCAGAGGACATGCTGGGTTTTATCTCCTTCAATGCCGAAGTCGGCCGGATCGTATTGGCCGTAATACTTTTCCCACAGGTCCTGCGTATCCAGCCAGCGATGGGTGATCGAATCGCCGATAAACAGAACGCCGATCGGCCCCTCTTTGCCGCGCTTGAGAAATGACTCATGCGATTCTACAAACGACGGATCGATCTGTCCATCTCCTCGGAGCTTGGGCGCGGGCATATCCGACGGCTCCGGGCCAATGTGCGCAACCAAGGGCGCGTCTCCCGGAGCATACGCCGCCACTTCGGTCGTGAAGACGTACACCGACGGATAGCCGACCGAATCGGAATAACGGTCGGCGTAGGTCAGACGAAGATACCGCGCCATCGTCGCCTTGAACGAGAAGAGATGATATTCGGCCTTGTTCTGAGAAAAGACGTAACTTCCGACCTGAGCGAACTTTACGCCATCGCCGCTCAGCGAGAGTTCGACCGTCCTGGTCGAGCCGAACTGGGGCGCGCCGATTGCGACATAGCCAAGCCGCTGCGGCGTATCCAGATCGACCGTGACTGTCTTGGGAAATGTCTCCGAAGCGCCGGAGGCAAACGTTTTCCCAGCGCTGGTCTCCCAGGAGCCGTCGGTCAGCCCCTGGTTCCAGCCTGAGACATTCGGATCGCTGGAGACGAATGTCTTGTTCAGCGCCAAATCCGCCGGCGCAGCGGCGAGCGCCCCCGCCACCATCGTCAGCACTAGAAAAGCGGTGCTGACGAGCAAAATGCCGTTCTTCATCCCGTTATGATCCTTAGTAGGCCGAGTAAGTGACCGCGTATTGCGAGTTGTCCGTGCCGGCCGCCGCCGCCGCGGAGCCGTCATCGCCAAACTGCTGCGCATCGGAGGGGTTGGCGGCGTTAAAACCCGACGAAACGCTGCTGCCCCGGAACCATTTCACGTGTCCGTCGCACATCAGGAAGTTCGAGCCATCCGTATGCCGGCCCAGCGTAGCCGAATCGATATAGGAGCCGCCGGTTCGCGTTCGTCCGCCCAGCATACCGGTCGCGAAAAGGATATTGCTCCCATTGGCGTTCCCCTGCGCATTCCAAACACCGTTCAGGCTCGCCGTGTAGTACTCATTCTCATAGGAATACGTCGTTCCCGGGATTGGGAAGACAGCGGCCCAGCAGTTTCGTATTTCCGTGAGCATGACCGTTTTCGACGGCGAGTTCAACTGCGCGATATGCCCCTTCGGACCGGGATAGGCGGAGCCGTTCGCGAATGTCAGGCTCCGATTGAAGGCGTAGCTTACGTTGGTCGAGCCGCCAGGCCCCACCCGATCCGTGGAGTCGTCAGGACACTTATAAACATCGGCGCTCTTGAGATAGGTGTGAATGCGTCCACCCCACCCAACGCCATCGTATCCGTCAAAGAGCGCATTTCCCAGCGGGAACGTCTCGTCATTGTCCTGCGTGTATTGCAGCATGCCAATGCTGAGCTGCTTGAGATTGGAGGCGCAGGAAATCTGGCGCGCCTTCTCGCGCGCCTTGGCGAAGACGGGGAACAAGATTGCCGCAAGAATTGCAATAATAGCGATAACAACGAGAAGCTCAATGAGTGTGAAACCAGACCGGCTTCGGTTTACGACAATGTACATAGCAGTCTCCTGGAGATGAATGAGAGAATTGGACTTGTCAGCCTCGGATGGGAGATACGATCGGCGACGCGGGGGCTGGCCCGGTCGACTCTCCTTCGAACAGCGGAACATCATTGGGCTGGATCAGCAGCGGCCCTTTCCAAGGGTCTTCGCCCAGCATCCACTCGGCGGCGCGCTGCAAATAAAGGGCGCGCGGCGGGGACTCCAGCTCCGTAAGACTGCGGAGCAGATACTGCCCGATGCCTTCGCCATTGACGGCGCACACGGACACATCGACGCCGATCTCAAGTCCTGCTTCATGCAGCGCCCGCATGGCGCCGATCGCCGCCGGCCCCGTCGTACAGAAGATCGCCGACGCCACGGGACGCCCTTCCCGCAAAGCGTCCCGAATCAACTGATACGCGGACTCAAACGGCTTTTCCACCGCCAGCGAGCGCAGCTGCCCGGGCAATCCATGCTCTTCCAAATACCGCTTCCACTCCGCAATACGTCCCAGGATCACCCCATCCTCCGCCTGCGCGTTCAGACAATCGATGCGCTGATGCCCAAGGCGACGCAGGTGATCGAAAAGCTTTCGCTCGGCCGCCGGCGGGAACAGCGTCACCGAAGGTAAGCCAGCCGCGCTTTCATCTTCATCCAGCACCACCACCCGGCAGGCGGCGTTGAGCATTTTCGTCGTCAGCCATGCCGGAATTTTCTCCGCCGGCGGAATAAAAAACATTCCATCGAAGTGCGCCAGGGCATCCTGAAGCGCCGGGTCGGCCCAGTGCGCGTAAGCGACGGGGCGCAGGGTCACCGGCTGCCCTTCGAGCACGCCGCGAATTCCTTCACGCCAACGGTCGAAATCCGCGGACGCCATCGGCGGAGCGGCAATGCCGATCGTCCGCTTTTTCAGCCGCCCATGCCCAGGCTCCGCAACACTGATCCGCCCGTTCTCCTGCCGAACCAGCGTCCCCTGATCCATCAGCTGCTGAAGCGCCGTCCGAACCGTCGTCCGGCTAAGTCCCAATTCCTCCGCCAGCTGCCGTTCCCCAGGGATACCGACAAGAATATGGTCCGCATGCGCAATCCGCTTCTCAATCATCTGTGTCGCCAGCGCCACTTTTCTCATCGATCGAATTACCCCATGGATTCTTGTATACCATCATTATACATAACTTTTCTAATTTTAAGACCAATTTTGGTATTTTTATTTTTTCTTGGCTTTAGAGTCTGGGAGAGAGTTCCTTTCTCTCATTGTACGCCAAACGAACGCAAACAAAAGAACCGCCCCCGAAAATTCGGAACGGTTCTTTTGTTTGTCTCAGCTGCTCTTAGTCGGCGGAGAGGTTAGAAAGAATGCGCTGCTTAGTAAGATGTGAGAAAGAAGGTTTCCCAAGGACCAAGCGCGGTGCGATTCGCGATCAAGGGATTGGCGCCTCCATTTTCCGCGCAAACATACATATTATTGACGACGGCGCGTAGGCCGGTATTGCCACCTCCCGCGTCAACTTCCGTAAATGTTTCCCAGGGGCCGACCGCCGATCGATTGGCGATCAAAGAACTGGCGCCCCCGCCTTCAGCGCAGACATACATGCTATTGGCGACAGCGCGCAAACCAAAATTACCGCTTCCCGCATCGACGACGAGGTACTTTTGCGCATTGCCCACTGATGTCGCGCTCGCAATCAGAGGGCTAGTTCCGGCGGTCACATACTTGTTGTTGGAGCCGATCGCCTTCAGCGATATCGTCATGCCTGGGAAAATACGATAGATGCTTTGCCAGACCTGGGTGAGAAGCGGCTGCATTGATGTGGCCCAGATTTGGTATCCTGGAGTTGCCGGATGCAAGCCGTCGGGCATCATATCCGTGGTGATGTTACCGTTCGGGTCCAGGAATTTACTCCCGAAGTCGAGAAAGCGCGTCTTTCCGCCACTGTCAAGCTTCGCCAGTTCCGTGTTGATTCCTGTGATCTCCGCGCGAATAGGATCGGTCGCTGAAGCGGAGCGCGGGAATATTCCCAGAAGAATCACTGTGGTGTTGGGAAGATGGCGGTGAATTTCGGAGACGATCTTCGTATCGGCCTTCACCACATCCGCCGATGGGTAGTTGAGGTTGTTCGTGCCAATTAAGACGACGACCGCCTTCGGATTGATGCCGTCGAGCTCACCGTTATCGAAGCGCCACAGAACATTCTGGGTGCGATCGCCTTCGATGCCAAAATCAGCGGGAGAATATTGAGAGTAATACTGCTGCCAAATGTCCATATGGTCGGCCCATCGATGCGTGATGGAGTCTCCAACAAATAGGACGCCGATTGGCCCAGATTGGATGCGCTGGAGAAAGGAGTTATGGGCCGCGAGAAATGAGGCGTCAATCTGCCCGGTCCCATCACGCTTAGGCGCGGCGACATCCGCCGGCTCGAGACCGATATACGCCGGAGGCGGAGCCGGTCCGGGGGCATAGGCCGCCACTTCGCTGGTGAACACGAACTCCACGGGATAGCCGACAGACACTGTATAGCGATCGAGGTAAGTCAATCGGATATATCGAGCCGTCGTCGCCGCAAATGAAAACAGGTGGTATTCCGCCTGGTTCTGAGAAAAGACATAACTGCCGATCTGCGTGTAGGTCGAACCATTCGTGCTCAGCGAGACTACGACTGTCTTGGTGGAGCCATAGGGCGGCACGCCGGTCGCAACATAACCGAGTTGTGTCGACGCTCCCAGATCCACCGTGACCGTCTTCGGAAATACATCCGTGCCCCCTTCGGCAAATGTCTTCCCGGCGTCGGTCTCCCAGGAACCGTCGGTCAGTCCTGTGTTCCAGCCATTCGGATTCGGATCACTGGATACGAAAGGCTTTTGGAACGCCAAATCCACAGGATCGGCCAACACACTGGGCGCCGATAGAAGCGACGCAAACACTGCGCCGGCAACAAAAATCTTTTTCATTAAGTTCATAACGTTTCTCAATTCCTCTTTATATTGCAATTACAACAACAGGACCATACTGTTTATCCGTGTCACAACTTTATCTTTGCTTCATTCTCCGTCTCCTTGCGATCATATGCGTACCGATATTATACACAATAACCCAATACTTAATACCAATTTCGGTATTTTACAGACAATTATTTTGATTGTTCCAAATCGTCAATTCTATGCCTGAATTTCGTCATCAGTCATCCCAAAATGCAAGCGCTTCTCCTTAAGAACATCCGTACGTCGGCAGGAATTTAGACGAGGCGCGTCGAACCAATCTCCATCACCCGAGGTTCCCTTTCCCCATGCCTGAAACCCTTTATCTGATCGACGGCTATGCCCAGATCTTCCGTTCTTACTTCGCCATTCGCGGCGGTATGACCAGCTCCGTGACCGGAGAGCCGACGCAGGCTGTCTTTGGTTTTACTGGGATGCTGCTGAAGCTGTTTTCGGTGTTCAATCCCCATTACGTCGTCGTGGCGATCGATGCGCCGGGTAAGACGTTTCGCGACGAGATGTACCCCGAATACAAGGCGACACGCAATCCGACGCCCGAGGACTTGACGGCGCAGATCCCGCGCGTGCTGGAGATGATCGAGCTGTTCGGCATTCCCGCCATCAGCAAGCCAGGCTTGGAGGCGGACGATGTGATCGCGACGATCGTTCAGCGCATTCTGGACAACCCAGAGTATAACGACGTTCAGATACGCATTGTCTCGAAAGACAAAGACCTGGAGCAGCTGCTTGGGGATCGTGTGGCGATGTTCGATATTCATACGGACACGACCATCGACGTGCCGACGCTGCTGGCGAACAAGGGCGTGACGCCCGAGCAGGTCATCGATGTGCTGGCGCTGACTGGCGACACCGTGGACAATGTTCCAGGCGTGCCGGGCATCGGCCCGAAAACGGCGGTCCAGTTGATCCAGGAGTTTGGGTCGATTGATGGGATCTTAGCCAATCTGGACAAGATCAAAGGAAAGAAGCGCGAGAACTTAGAGGCCGCCGCCGCGCACTTGCCGCTGTCCCGAGCGCTCGTGACATTGATGCGCGACGCGGAGTTCGATTTTTCGCTGGAGGACGCCCGCGTCAGCCCGCCGCGTCTGGACAAGATCATCCCGATCTTCCAGCAGCTTGGCTTCAATCGGTATCAGACGGATGTGCGGCGTTTGGCCGGGGAGCTGGAAACGGCGCCCGCCGCCGCGAACGCCAAGCCCTCAGCGCCGCCCGCATTCGCGACGGGGCTGTTCGCGCTGGCCGATCGGGACGATGCGGCCAAAACGCCGATCGTGCGCGGCGATTATCATGGCGTCACGACGCAGGCGCAATTGGATGATCTGGTAACAACGCTGCGCGAGCAAAAAATGCTCAGCGTCGATACCGAGACGACAGGGCTGGAGCGCGATGCGAAACTGTGCGGGATCAGCGTCGCCTGGAAGCCGGGACACGGCGTTTACATCCCCACCCTCTCCCCAAAGCCCGAGGAGCATCTGAGCCTGGAAGCGGTGCTCGCCGCAATGCGACCCATTTTGGAAGATCCGTCGATCCCGAAGTGCGGACATAATCTCAAGTTTGATGCTGGGGTTCTGCTGCGCAATGGGATCTCATTGCAGGGCGCAGAGTTCGACACGATGCTCGCCGGCCAGCTTGTCGCGCCGGGGCAGTCGTCGTATAAACTCGATCATATGGCGCAGACGATGCTTGGGTACACGATGATCCCCATCAGCGAAATCATCGGCGAAGGCGACTTGCAGCTTTCTATCGATAAGGCGCCCCTGGAAAAAGTCGTCACGTACGCCGCCGAGGACGCCGATATCGCCCTTCGCCTTACGGAGTTCATGCTGCCGCAGCTCGAAGAAGTAGGGATGAGCGCGCTGATCCGCGACGTGGAGTCGCCGCTCGCGGTGATCCTTGCACAGATGGAGCGCAACGGCATCACCTGCGATCCCGCCGAACTGCTGCGCCAGGGCGACGCCCTGGCGATCCGTGTCGAGGAACTGCGCGCGGAAGTCCTTGCGGCCGCCGGCTGCGAGTTCCATCTGGATTCCCCGCGACAGCTCGCCGAAGTGCTGTTCGAGAAGCTGGGACTCGCCTCGGGCAAGAAGACCAAGACGGGCTACTCCACGAGCGTGGACGTATTGGAAAAGCTGGTCGCGTCCGAAGACAAGAACGATCCACGCACCAGCGTTCCCCGTTTGATTTTAGAATATCGGCAGCTGACGAAACTCATCAGCACCTACATGGGCAACTTGCGTGACGCCGTGCATCCTGAAACGGGACGCATTCATTCCAGCTTCCACCAATTGATGACGGCGACCGGACGTCTCGCGTCTCAGAACCCGAACTTACAGAACATCCCCGTGCGCAGCGAAGTCGGGCGACAGGTGCGCAAGGCGTTTGTGGCGCCCCAGGGCTATCGGCTGATCTGCGCTGACTACTCCCAGGTCGAGCTTCGTCTGCTCGCCCATCTCAGCGAGGATGAAGCGCTGATCGACGCCTTCGCGCGCGATCAGGATATTCACACGGCGGTCGCCGCCCAGGTATTTGGGGTGAGCGAGGACGCCGTGACGCGCGAGCAGCGCGGTCAGGCGAAGACGATCAACTTTGGCATCATCTACGGCGTCACGGCCTACGGCCTGGCGCGTCGTATCGACGGCCTGGAGGTTGACGCCGCCATTGAGCTCATCTCGGGATATAAGAAGCGCTTCTCCGGGATCGATCGTTTCCTGCAAAAGTGCTGTCAGGAGGCGCTGGAGCAGGGATATGTCGCCACGCTTCTCGGACGACGCCGCGCGATCCCCGAAATCTCCTCGTCCAACGGCCACACACGCAGCCTCGGCGAACGTCTCGCGATCAACTCCGTCGTGCAGGGCAGCGCCGCCGATCTGATCAAGGTCGCAATGGTCAACGTCCAGAAGCGCATCACCAAGGATCAAATTCCGACGAAGCTGCTGCTGCAGATTCACGACGAACTGATCTTCGAGTCGCCGACGGAGCTTGCGGACGAGCACGCCGCGCTGATCCGCGACGAGATGGAGCGCTCTATGGACCTGCGCGTGCCGCTGCGCGCCGAAGCCGGAATCGGCGCCGACTGGATGTCCGCGAAATAGCGGCAATAAACCCTTGCTCTAACTTTTCCGCATCCATCCACCGATAATGGAGATGCGGAAAAGTGAGCAAATGAACGCAGTAACCACACAATTTACACCCTTCGCCACCATCGTCCTCGATGAGGCCGGAACGATCCTTTCCTTCGACTCCGAAGCGGAAACTCTGTTTGGATACGCCGCTTCCGACTGTCTGGGACAAGATTTGACCGCCATCATGCCCGAGGCGAGGCGTCTCTACGTCAGCCCTGAGAGCAGCCAGCTCACCCAGGGCGATTACCGTCTCAACGCCCTTTACCAGCATTCAGACCCGATCCCGGTCGAGATTTCCCTCAGATCCGTCGAGATGCTAGAGCGCTCCCTCGTAATCGCGACTCTGCACCCCATTCAGCCGTCATTTTTTGTGGAAACGAGCGCGAATGCTTCGGATAATGCCGACGAAAACCTGCTGCTTCTGGCGCAGGCCTCCCACCGTTTTCAAGAGCTGTTTCAGGGCCTTCCCGTCGCCTGCGTCTGCTACGACGAACACGGCCAGATTTACGAATGGAACCGGGCGTACCACGAACTCACCGGATACAGCCCCGACCAGCTGCTGACGATGAAGGTATGGGACACCGTAGACAGCGATGCGGATCGAACCCGCACCCGCGACGCCTGCCGTCAGGTGTTCTCGGGACATGTCGCCGAGACGATCGAATGCGCCGTCGTCCGCGCCGATAAAACCAGATACACGGCGCTCTGCAACGCCTTCGCCATTCGCAACTCCGAGGGCGCCGTCATCGGCGCCATCAATACCCACCAGGATATCACCAAGCATAAGCAGGCCGAAGCAGACTTGCGGATGAAGGAAAATCATCTGCGCACCGTAATTACCGGCGCGCCGATCGTCCTCTTCGGGTTCGATGAAAACGGAATCTTCACGGTCTCCGAAGGGCGTGGACTGGAACTGCAGGGGCTCAAGCCGGGAGAAACCGTTGGGCGCTCCCTGTATGAGATTTACAAAGATGTTCCTGAGATTGTCCATGCCTGCCGCAGCGCCCTTGCGGGTAACACTGTCACCAGCATCGACAAGCTGGGCGCAAACTATTATGAAGCCTGGTACTCTCCGATCCGGGACGATGCGGGACGCGTGACGGGAGCCGTCGGAGTCGCCACGGATATCACGCAAAAGCATCTCGCGGAAGAGGCTCTGAAAGCGACGACCGAACATTTGACGCGTATTCTGGAAACCGTCGCCGAAGGGATCGCCATCGTCGACGACAACGGACGCTATACCTTCGCCAACCCCGCGGCGGAAGCCATTTTGGGCGTTGCCCGTGAGGAAATTACCCAGCAGGTCTACTATGAGTCGAGTTGGCGCATGCGCGGCGCGAACGGCGAATACTGCGCTCTTGAGGTGCTGCCGATCACACAGGCGCTCATTTCTGGACGCCCGGTTTATGACTTAGAGCTGAGTTTTGATCGGACTGACGGGCGCAGCATCACGCTCTCTATTAACGCCGCTCCCCTCACCGACGAGCATGGCGTTGTGACCGGCGCCGTCACTTCCTTCGTCGACATTACCGAACGAAAGCTTTCCGAACAGGCCCTGCACGACGCTCAGGAAAAGCTGGAAATGCGCGTCGTGGAGCGAACGCGAGCGCTCGGCGCCGCCAACGGCGCACTGCATGAAGAGATCGTCAAGCACAAACTGGCGGAAGAAACAACCCGGCGCAGCAATGCGCTGCTGAAGGCGCAGCAGGAAGCCGCCCCGGATGGAATACTCATTCTCGACGAGGATCAAAAGATCGCCAGCGTTAACCGCCGGTTTACGGAAATATGGGACATCCCTGCGGACTTGATCGAGCAAGGCGACCATCAAAAGCTCGTCGATTACAAGATGCAGCGGATCGAAGGGCAGGAAAGCTTCCTCAATCTCAAGCGAAAAGAGATCGAGTTCCCACACCTGACGCATAACTTCGAGCTGCAGCTGCTGAACGGGCGCATTCTCGAAGGCTACTCCGCTCCGGTCGTATCCGGGGATGGCGAGACGCTCTACGGCCGGATCGTCAGCCATCGCGACATCACCGAGCGGAAGCAGGCAGAGGAAGAACTGCAGCTGATTACCGCGCAGACGGAGATGATACTGGCGGCGATCTCATCCGTGCTGATTGGCGTGGATGAGAATGACAAGATCATCACCTGGAATCACGCCGCGCGCACGCTGTTCGGGCCGGCCGCCGCCGATGTGCTCGGACTGCCGTTCCGAGAATGCGGTATCCAGTGGGATTGGGACTTCCTGCTCGACGCCGTTCAAATCTGCCGCAACAGCGGCCAGAACCTGCGTGTCGCGGACACGGCGTACACCCGGGCCGACGGCAAGGACGGTATTCTCGGCCTGAGCATTAATCCGATCTCCACCTACACCGGAGACACAATGGGCTTTGTCGTGATCGGCACGGATATCACCGACCGGCGCGTTCTGGAAGGTCAGCTCGCGCAGTCTCAGAAGCTCGAATCTATCGGCCAGCTTGCCGCCGGGATCGCACATGAAATCAACACGCCCGTGCAGTATCTCGGCGACAATACGCGATTTTTACAGGACGCCTTTACGGATATTCAGGGCGTGCTGGAAGCCTACTCAGAAGTGCTGGAAGCTGCGGAACGCGGAGGCGCCGACCCGGCGTTGATCGCGAAAACACGCTCGGCGGTTGAGGCGGCCGATGTGGAGTATCTGACCGAAGAAATCCCCAACGCCATCAAGCAATCGCTGGAAGGCCTGGAGCGTGTCGCCCATCTGGTGCGCGCCATGAAGGATTTCTCGCATCCCGGCGCCGCCGAGAAGACGGCGGTCGATCTCAATCGGACAATCGACAGCACCATCACCGTGGCGCGCAACGAATGGAAATATGTCGCGGATTTGGTGACCAAATTCGACGCCGACCTGCCGCTGGTGCACTGCCTTCCGGGCGAGCTGAACCAGGTTGTGCTGAATATGGTCGTCAACGCCGCGCACGCCATTTCGGATGTCGTCGGCGACGGCGTCAATCAAAAGGGCGTCATCACTATCCAAACCTTGCACGATGGCGACTGGGCCGAGATACGGATTTCGGATACGGGAACCGGCATGCCCGAGCATGTCAAGAAGAAGATCTTCGATCCATTCTTTACGACCAAGGGCGTGGGTAAGGGCACAGGCCAGGGACTCGCCATTTCGCACTCCGTGATCGTCGATAAGCACGGCGGCGCAATCTCCGTGGAGACGGAGCCGGGCGCCGGAACGACATTTATTATTCGGCTCCCAATCGACGCCGCGGAAACGGAGCAGGACAAGGCCGCGTAAACGCAAGGCCGCCTCGAAGGAAGACCTATGAGCGAACGTATACTTTTTGTCGATGATGATGCAAACATCCTCTCGGGCTATCAGCGCTTCCTGCGCAAACAATATGAGATCGATACGGCGCTGGGCGGCGAAGCTGGCCTGGAAAAGATCGAGCGCAACGGTCCTTTCAGCGTGATTGTGACGGACATGGGCATGCCGGGCATGAACGGCGTCCAGTTCCTGACACGCGCCAAAGCCGTCGCCCCCGACACCGTGCGCATGATGCTGACCGGCAATGCCGACCTCCGAACCGCCGTGGAGGCGCTGCACCGCGGCAACATCTTCCGCTATCTGGTGAAGCCGGCGTCTCCCGAGAACATGGCGCTCGCCCTGGAAGCTGGCGTGCGCCAGTATCAGTTGATCAACGCTGAACGGGATCTTTTGGAAAAGACCCTTCAGGGTTCCATCCGAGTCATGATGGAGATCCTCGCGGTCGTCAACCCCGAGTCGTTCGGCCGCGTTCTGGCGCTCAAGCAGCAGATGCGGATCGTGGCGCAGTATCTCAAACTGGAGCCGATGTGGAAATTCGAGCTCGGCGCGATGCTTAGCCAAATTGGCCTGGTGACCGTTCCCACCTTCGTTGTCAATAAAGCACAGGCAAAACAGACGCTCACTCCCAACGAACAAAGCCTGATGCACCGCGTCCCGGAAATCAGCAAAAATCTGCTCATCAATATTCCGCGCCTGGAGCCGGTGGCGGAGATGATCTACTACCAGAAAAAGAACTACGACGGCACGGGGTTCCCTAAGGGCGGCTCGGTCGGACGCGACATTCCCACAGGCGCGCGAATCCTGCGCGTGCTCCAGGATCTGCTCTATCTGGAAGGCGGCGGCCTGCCCCGGATGCAGGCTTTGGGCGCGATGGCGAAACGCCCGGATTGGTACGATGCGGACATCGTCGCGTCTTGCCTGATCTGCCTGAGGCCGGAAGACGAGATCGAAGTACGCCCGCCGTCCCGCCCCCTCAAGGTCACGGATCTGAAGCTGGGACAAAAGCTGGCGTCGGACGTTCGCACATGCGATGGAAAGATGCTCATTTCGTCCGGGCACCGAATCTCCGAAACAATGCTGGCGAAAATTCAAAACTTCATGCAGATCAGCGGCATTGAGGAACCAATCGAAATTGAGGTCGAAGTGGAAGAAAAGGCCGCCTAAAATACACAACTCGCCAAGACTGGGCGGCGCTGAACATGTATGCCGCCCACACACGCAATGATCGCAATATGACTATTGACAGTGGATCTCGGTCGCGATATAATGTTATCGATAACAACGCATTGTGCTTGGAGTTAGCAATTTATGGGTTCCAATCGAATGACAAGGCGCGAGCTGCTCCAGGAAATGCTGCTGCTGGGGAGCGGGACCGCGCTGGCGATGGCCGCTCCAGCGCCCGTATTTGGAAAGCGCGCCGCGCCTCCAAGAGCCAAATCAAGCGCCGAGGATCTCGTGGATTTGGTCAACCCAATGCAAGGGACTAACTCCAATTTTGGCTTTTCGCGCGGCAACACGCTGCCGCTGGCGGCGCTTCCCTTCGGCATGACCCACTGGTCGCCGCAAACCCGCCAGGGCGACGGCTGGTTTTTCGATCCCAATCAACATACCTTACAAGGCGTGCGGGCCACACATCAGCCGAGCCCATGGATGGGCGACTACGGCCACTTCACTGTCATGGCCCAAGCTGGCGACGATGCCGCCCTTGCCCCCGAGGCGCGCGCCTCCGCGTATGAGCTCGGCGATCTCCAGATCAGCCCACACTCACTTTCGGTCAAACTCAAACGCGACGGCGTTCGGATTGAGATGGCTCCCACCGAGCGGTGCGCCGCTTTTCGGTTCACGTTTCCGGTGGGCGAGACCGGTCGCGTGCTGATCGACGCCCACTCGCATGTGGAGATCGACGCAGTCGCAAGCATCGTCACCGGCTGCTCGCGCCTCCATGGCTTCGGCGCTCCCGGAAACTTCGGCTGCTACTTCTATGCCCGTTTCCACTCTCCTGCCGCGCGAGCCTATGTGTTTGGCGACGACCACAAAGCCACGACGGAGCGCATCGCGGACGGCAAAGAGGTTGGCGCGGCGATCGAGTTTGAAGGCAAAACGACCGTCGTGATGACGATCGCCACCTCGTTCATCAGCGTGGAGCAGGCCCAGCGCAATCTTGACCGCGAGATCGGCGAGCATACATTCGAGACCATCCTAGCTGAAGCGGCCGAAACCTGGAACAAGACACTGGGAGTAGCGCGGGTCTCCGGCGGCTCGGAGCGCGACCGCCGAACCTTCTACAGCTGTCTGTACCGGGCGCATCTCTTTCCACGGATGTTCCACGAATACAATGAGGCCGGCGCGCCGATCCACTATAGCCCCTTCGCCGGTGGTAAGCTGCGCGACGGCGTGATGTACACGGACACAGGTCTTTGGGATGGATACCACACCATTTACCCCCTGCTGTCACTGCTTCAGCCGGCGCGGCTTGGCGAGATCGTCCAGGGCTTTGTGAACGCTTACCAGGAAGGAGGATGGCTGCCGCAATGGCCCAACCCCGGCTACCACGGAACCATGGGCGGCACGCACAGCGACGCCGTAATTGCCGATGCGATCACCAAGGGGATCCCCGGGTTCGACCGCGCAGCCGCCTACGCCGCCATTCGCAAGAACGCGACGGAAGACCCGAAGGGTTCGACGGAAGGCCGCCATCATCTCAGCGACTACATCCGATTGGGCTACGCGCCGGGGGCAGTCTCCGAGACCCTGGATTATGCGTACGACGACGCCTGCATCGCTCTCGCCGCCGACGCTCTCGGCCACACGGAGGACGCTGCTCTCTTCCGCAAGCGCGCGCTCAATTATCATAATGTCTACGACCCCACGGTCGGATTTATGCGGCCGCGCGGGGCCGACGGCTCCTGGAAGGCGAACTTCGACCAGTACGCCTGGGGAGACGCCTACACGGAGGGAGGGCCATGGCAGTGGACCTGGGCCGCGCCCCACGATCCCGCCGGCCTCATGTCCCTCATGGGCGGACGCGACGCCTTTACGCGCAAGCTGGACCGGATGTTCTGGCAGCCGCCGACCTTCCATGTCGGCGGCTACGGCCAGGAGATCCATGAGATGCGGGAGATGGCGGCGGTTCCATTCGGTCAGTACGCCCAGTCCAATCAGCCCGTGCACCAGGTGCTGCCGCTCTACGCAGCGGCCGGCTCCCCCGCCAAGATGCACTATTGGGCGCGGCGCGTCCTGGACGAGCTTTACAGCCCGGACAACCTGCCTGCCGATGAGGATAACGGCGAGATGGCGTCCTGGTATGTACTGATGGCGCTCGGGATCTTTCCTGGCTGTCCGGGACGTCCCGCTTATGTGCTCGGGTCGCCGCTATTCCCAGAGGTCAGGATTACTCCTCCTGGCGGAAAAACGCTCCAACTGCGCGCTCCGGCTACTTCATCGAAAAACGTCTATGTCAGCAAAGTCCTACGAAACGGACGTGAGCACTCTCGGCTCTGGATCGAGCATTCCGATCTTCGGCAGGGAGGCGCTCTTGAGTTTTCGATGGCGGACCGGCCGGTCAAGCGCGCTTTGCGGGAATCCGACCTGCCGGAGTCGCAGTCGCCCTACGGAGCGAACGCCGCACGCGAAACGAACTTCGCGACCAAAGTCGCCATCAATTGCGGGGGAGCAGACGCCGGCGATTTCATTGGAGATTGTTACTTCGAAGGCGGAACAGCTGTCCCTCTTCCGGGAAACGAAGAACTTACTATGTCGGCGAGGCAAGGCAGTTTCACTTATCAAATCCCGCTGCCGATGACGCCGAAGGGGCAAGCCTACACCCTCCGGCTGTATTTTCCCGCAGGAGGACGGCAGTCCGTTTCCATCAACGGGAAAACTCTTTTCGCGGATATCAATCAAGAATCCGCTGGGGTTAAAGAAACTGTGAAGGAAGTAAGCAGCGTGCTTCCTGGCAGAAACGGGCGCATCGAGATCGCCGTGAAGTCCGCCTCGGGGTCGGCGGACGGCGGACGGCTCCGCGCGATCGTCGTTTCATCATGAGCCGCTGCGGCCTCTCAACCGCCGCGACGGCTTGTCAGGCATCCATGTGGGAGGTAACGGCGACTCTAACCTTATTGAAGCAGAGCCTCGCTGGGAGCCACGCGGAATTGCCAATCCTTTAGCGCCACTATCGCCAGGAAACCGGCTTATGGTTATATGATTATGATTTCGCTCCAGATGGAGTGAACATTAAGGGTATTGGACTTACAGTTTGCCATATCGCTACGAGGTCTATTCGAAGCATCCAAATATAGGCAAGTTCTTAGATATTGGCCTAGGGCTATTTCATATCTATATGACACCGGAAGATCCAGAAGCGGCGATGGAGATACTTAAACCCCAGATTAATTTGCCGCATTAGGAATATTTCTAATGGAAATTCAGAACGAGAGCGATGAGTAAAGCGCGCTCCGCCGCGATTATTCCGATTTCAGGAGAAAAGTCTTACGGACCACAAGCGTCTGTAGGACTTTTTTTGTGCGGCGCAAGAAAAAGTGATATTTAATACAATCTAAGAGTGAATTTGCGGCGGCATGGATCCGAAATAGCACGCTTCAGAAGGATATTTATGATCGTTTTCTTTAATAAGGAATATTTTATGCTTGCAAGCTTGAGTGAGCGGGTATAGCTAATAGGCTGCGCTGGATCCATCGTCAGTTCTGCTGCTCAAGAATGAACGTGTAAGAATCGAAGTCGGTTAGTAGGAAGATCACATGACAAACGAAGAAACACAGAAAAAAATTCAAGAGTTGGAGGCGCTTCGCGCCCAGACTCGCAACTGGCGGTGGGGGACGACCGGCGTCATGACGATCGCCGTGATTGCATGCGTGTCATTCCTTGGCAACTCCGTGCGTAATTTGTTCGTGCCTGGCCCCGTGCAGGATCAATTCAGCAGCACGCTCACCGACGGACTGAAGAGGGATGTTCTTCCGGATGTACAGACGATCGCCACACAGGCGTTTACCGAAAGCAAGCCGGTCATCGACGCTTCCTTCACCAAGCTCAATGGACAAGTTCCGGAACTGACCGCTTCGACGATGAAGCAGTTCGATCTTCTCCAGAAGCATATTCCCGTAACAGGCGATAAAGTCCTCAACCGCACCTATGGCGATATGCTCAAGCGTCACGAGGCCAAGATTCACAGCATGTTTCCGAGCGCGACCGACGCAAATATCGCCGCCCTCGTCGACACGATGAGCTCGGAAGGCGGCAAACAGCTGGCGCAGGCAAATAATACGCTGTTCTCCAAGCATATGGACAAAATGAATGCGATCGAGGCGGACCTTACCAAGATTCAGTCCAGCGAATCGATTTCACCGGACCAAGACAAGGTCAATTGGGAAATGGCGCTGATGGTAGTAGATGGTTTCCATCAAGAACTGACCGAGATGAAGGCCAAAGGCAGCGCATCGCCGATGAACGCGGCAACAGGAGTCAAAAAATGACCATCGATAATACGCCAAATGAGCCAGCAGAGTCCGCCAGTGATAAGTACTTGATCGCCGAAGTCGGAAAAGTACGCGCATCGCTGACCAGAACTCGCTGGATCTGTATTGCTTCCGCAGTCAGCACAATCGTCTATCTGGGCGTTGTGACGGCAAACTTCCAGCAATATGTGGCGCCGGTCTCGGCCGCCAACATGACGAAAGCCATGATCGGCCAAAAGCTCACGGACTCGGCGCCGCTAATCATCGATGGGGTCAAACAGCAGATTCCGGTTCTGATTGCGCAGGTTCCGACTTACGCGGAGCAGCAGTTGCCGATCTACCGGCAGCGTTTGGAAGACCAATTCGAGAAAGACTTAACCGCGAATCTGAAGAAAGGCTCAACCGACCTCGACGCAAAAATGGATGGTTACCTGACAGACAACAAAGATCAAATCAACAGCGTGCTCTCATCCAACCAGGACCCGGCGGCCGTGGCGAAACTCGGCGACAACATCAGTCATGAGTTCATGACTTCGCTTAAGACGACTTCTGTCGGCGGTGAATCCATACAAAGCAAACTGGACAGTTCTCTCGAATCGCTCAGTCAAGTCCAAACGAAAATGGACCGCTTGGCGAACGCCACTGACCTCACGCCACAGGAAAAGAAAACGCGCCACGCCATCGCGGTTATGACGAAAACCATCAATCGGCATACGCCCCAAGCTCCGACGGTCGCCGTAGCGCTCATCCCGCCGCGGTAGCCGGGACGCTGGTTACATAGTGATGACGCCGGACATCCCGCACTTTCGACGGGCGCCCGGCGTCGCCATCCGGCGCCTTGCCCGCCCCCAGGCTCCATTCGCGCCCTCACGCATCCATATTGTGTGAGTAGTCATAGCTGCGGCGGCGCATTCCTCGGCGAAAGCCGACGATTTTGGCTTGATCCGTCGCGGCGAAGGCCGCAAGCTCGGCCGCGGCTAGCGCGGTCAGCTCGGCCATTTTGAGCGCCGTTTGTTCGGCGGCTTCGGCTTTGTCGGAAACTTCCTCCACGCGCTGCGCCGCCGCTTCGATCTTCTGCGTAAGGCTCTGCATCTGGGAGATCATTGTCGCCATCGCGAAGTTTTGAATCTGCTCGTACTGTGAGCCGGCGGCGTCAGGCTGCGAAGCGCAGGTGGACGGCGCGGGACGACGACGCTTAGCGCTGCGCCGCGCCGACGAAGAATGATACTCCACGTCGTTCAGGCTGCGCTGCCTTGGGGGGCCGGTTTCCACCAGCATCATCCTCCGAAGCACGCTCAGCGCGTCGCAATACCATTGGCGTATCGGCAAGCGCACGCCGGTTTCGTGTTTTGAGATATCCGTGCTGTTGCTGATCTGCAAAGTTCCCGCTCCTCCGCGGCCTCTCCCGCGACACTTCACTGCCCACCTGAGATCCCGAGACGCGCATTTTCAGGCTCAACGACTCTTTATTCCATACTTCCGTCATCTGTCCACACAAAATCACAATAGTTTTGCTGGGTCCGCACAGCCATAAAAATTCGGATCAGAGAAATGTGTGTCGAAGCATCCATCATGGGTACGATCAAGCAAACAGCAAGATTAAGGAAAGAGCACACGTCGAACCGGGTGCGCAGGAGGAGTAAGGTGGCGCCGAACAAAGATTCCGAGACATGGTCCATGCTTTATGTTATCGATGAGATCTCTCGGACGGAGGTTGTCCGTCACTTTGATGGAAGCCTGCGGCTGAATGTCGCCGATGCGCTTCTGGCGTCGCGCATGGACGGCGAAACGCGCCCAGAAGTGTCGATCCACTTTTCGCCCGCCGCACTGCACGCACTGCTGATAGAGTGGCGCAAAACTCAGGACAACTCACTGGATGCGAAGGCGTCCTATCCATTGCTGACACAGTTCCGATGGTTTCTAGAATCCTCCGCCAAGCGTCATACGTATGTCTGCGACTATGTCTGGCTGCCGCATTTGGAAGAAGTCAAAAATCAGGACACCGTCTATCTTCTGTTCGATACGCCCAGCTACGCGCGGCTAAAAGAACAGGCGCTTCGCGCCGCCGCCGATCTGTGGCCGAACGAATTTACTGTCTGACGACAAAAACGAAAAACGCCTCGCCGTATTACTGCGGCGGGGCGTTTTCTTTTCACTTCATGGCGCTATGGAGATGAGATCTCCCTAGTGATTGTGGTGCGCGTATCGGCGATTTTCGGCTTCACGGCGCTGCCGATCCTGAGCAGTGCGTCGGCGCAGGGCGTCCAGATCGTGACGATGCGCCGCTTCGCGCTGCGAGCGGTTATCGGCAGTCCGTCGGCGCAGGGAGTTCAAGTCGCGCTGGTGGGCCGCCTCACGCTGCCGCGCCGCGAGGAGATAGCGCTGCCGCTGCTGCTGAACGAGACGCTCGCGCCGCTCACGATCCTGCGCGGTGCGCTGCTGAAGAGCGATCTCACGGCGCCGGTTCTCCACGGCCTGACTATGCTCGTAACCAGCATCACGACGCGATTCGGCGTAGCGATCTCGACGATTCTGCTCCAGACGCGCTCGGTTTTCACGATCGCGCTGCTGTGTCTCGGCATAACGCCGACGCCGGTCCTGCTCTGTACGCGTCAGATTGTTATGATCGCGCCGCTGCGTTTCGGCGTAGCGACGGCGGCGGTCCTGCTCCAGCCGCGTCTGACTGTAATGGTCACGACGCTGCGCGTCGGTCATCGTCTGCCCGCGATGCGTGGCCTCCCAGCGCTGCTGCTTTTGCTCGTCTTCCGTCGTCACAAGACGGCCATTGACCCAGTGATCGGCCCGCGCGCTCACGGCCCCCGTCAGTAAGCTGGCGCCGAGCGCCAGAGCGATAAAGATTTTTTTGTTGGACATCGTTTTACTCCATTCGTCCGTTTTCCTATGGGTAAGGGACGGGGGAGTCGCCGAAGATGTTCCCGGAAATTTAATACGACCGGCGCAGCGTCTGACCGCTAGGACCATCGTTCGGGGGAGCCGCGCTTTCAAAGCTCAATCGATCGGAGGTGAAAACGGCGTCGAAATCAGAAGCGAAACGCCGCGCAAATTCGGACCGAACACGCGCACAGATGCGCGCCTGATCGCCAGTGGATTTCGTAAGAAACGCTTTCGGGTGGAATGTGACGCCGAACAGACAGGCCAGGCTGCTCATCATCTGCTCACGACTCACTGCGCCACGCAGTTCGGGCTGCTGCAAGGCCTGCACGACCTGCGGAGTGAGCTCGGGAAACAGTGAAGAGACGTAAAGCGCATCGGCAAATGCATCTGGACAGGAGAGACACTTACGCAGCAGCGGCATCAGAAGACGTGGATTTTCACGCATCGCCTGCGGCAGATGGGAGTGAAGGCGAGAGCGCCAGCACGGTTTGTTTCCATAAAGCGCGAGCACATGCGCCCATGTCTCGGGATCTTTGGTGATGAGTTGGGGGTTCATTTTGGCCACTTGCTTAGTCCTCATACAGATACGGAATGTTCGAGGGGTGGAGACGCCAGCTCCAAAGTCGTTTATTCTCTTTCCGAGGCTCAGAATCCTTTACGCCTTCAATTCCAAGGACACAACCGCCGCTTCTGAGCCGCTTGCTGGTATCATATAGGAAAATTATCTTTGGACCTAAGGATTCGTAATGCCCGAGACAAACTCCCCTTCTTCTGTTTTGATTGTCGGCTCCATGGCGCTCGACAACGTGCGCACGCCGGCCGGTAATGTCACGGACGCGCTGGGCGGCGCCGCAGATTACTCCAGCGTCGCCGCGTCGTTCTTCTCGCCCGTGCAGATCGTGGGCGTGGTCGGCGACGACTTTCCGCAGGAGCATCTCGACTTCCTCGCGTCGCGCAATATCGACATCAGCGGCGTGCAGACGATCGCCGGCGGCAAGACCTTCCGCTGGGCCGGCTACTACGACTTCGACTTGAACATCGCGCACACGCTTGACACACAGCTCAATGTCTTCGCGGACTTTCAGCCCCAGCTCCCCGCCAGCCACCAGAACGCTGAGTACGTGTTCCTCGCCAACATCGACCCGGAACTGCAGCTCGACGTGCTCAAGCAAGTCAAATCGCCCAAGCTGACTGTCTGCGACACCATGAACTTCTGGATCGAAGGCAAGCGCGACGCGCTGATCGAAGTCCTGAAGCACGTGGACATCGCCTTTATGAACGACGCCGAGGCGCGCCAGCTCACCGGTAAGCTCAGCGTGGTCAAGGCGGCGAAGGCGCTGCAGGAACTTGGCCCCAAGACCGTCATCATCAAAAAGGGCGAGCACGGCGCGCTGCTCTTCAGCGGCAACGATCACTTCGCCGCCCCCTCCTACCCATTGGAAGACATCGCCGACCCGACCGGCGCCGGCGACACCTTCGCGGGCGGCTTTATCGGCTATGTCGCGCAGCAGAACAACACGGACATTCAAACCCTGCGTAAAGCCGTTGTCTATGGCAGCGTCCTGGCGTCGTTCAACGTCGAGGACTTCTCGCTGAACCGCATGCGCACCCTCACCCACGCCGAAATCGGCGCGCGCTACCGCGAGTTCCGCAACATCTCGTTCTTCGAAGCGCTGGACGAGGCCTCCGTGTGAATCCCCAGCCCCGCGCCGCGCACGTCCCCACCCTGACGCACGCGGCGCGGCGGCTGATCCACGCCGCCGCCGATCCCTTCCTCTCGCTTCTCTATCCGCCCAAATGCGTCGTCTGCGGCCTGCTTGGCGCCCCGCCGCTTTGCGGTGATTGCCTCGCCGCAATCACCCCGCCGCCCTCGCCCGCCTGCGTCCGATGCGGCCTGAGCACCGGTGAAGCCGACGCCTGCCGCCACTGCTCCGCCCGCCCACCCGCCTTCGATCGCTCCCGCGCACTCGGCGCCTACGATGGCGTCCTGCGCCACGCCATCCACTTGTTCAAATACCGGGACCGCCCCCAGCTCGCTCAGCCCCTCGGGCACATCCTCGCCCTTCACCTGCAAACCGGCGACCTCTTCCCCACGCCGTGCGACCTGATCGTTCCCGTTCCCATGCACCCCGCCCGCCGACGCGTGCGCGGCTACAATCAAAGCGAACGCCTCGCCCGCGTGCTCTCTCAAGAGCTGGGTATTCCTATGGACGCCAAAACGCTGCATCGCACCCGCAATACCCGCCCGCAAGTCGGCCTCGCCTCCGGCGCACGAGAAAGCAACTTGCAAAACGCTTTCGCAATACGCAGTCCCAGCGTGATCGCGGGAAAAACAATCTTGCTTTTGGATGACGTTTCCACAACCGGAAGCAGCTTGCATGAGTGCGCGGCGGCGCTGAAAGCTGCCGGGGCAAAAGCCGTTTACGGACTAACACTGGCGGCGGGATAAAAACTGTTTGCCTGACGCGATGGGTTTAGCATCGCCAGCCGCAGTTTCGACAGGGAAATTAAGTGGCATTTGCGCCAAGGAGCATGCGATGAAATACTTTACTCTGGAATGGTGCGAAGGCCAGTATGGCGAAGGCATTACCGAGTGGAACATGACTGCGGATCAGAGCTACTTACTCTATCTGCAAGAACTAGAAACCAATGGCGACCTATCCGCCGATGTTCTGAAATTAGCGCGTCTTCCCGGCGTCCATGATGCTTATGTCATGCTGGTTCGCCACGACAAGAATCGCCATATTTTGGCTCTGAATCTGCGAGGCGGTGATTCTGTCATGGGCTACTACGACCTATCGCTTCGCTACGACGGCGCGGATATTTCACCTGAACACGAACAGACGCTGGCTTATATCGCGCGCTCGACTGGATATACGTACGGCCCCGACGCTCTCCGTCACGAATTGGACAACACGGAAGATGGCCGAATCGAGCACCGCTTTTTATTCCACGGCCCCTTCTGGTTCGCCATCCGCTGCGACAATCTGCGCTGGGCGCGCCTGCCCCGGCGCAACCGTCGATTTGCCCGTCGTTTCGACCGGTTTCCGGGCGGGCCAGTGACGACTGCCCATATCGAACGCGAGAAGTAAGCCACGCCTTGGTTGAAGTTTGGGGTTCAGCAAGGGTCAAAACGATACGAAACATTCCCACAGCAGCCCAGTGCGTGCGGAGCCGGCCTTTTAGGAGATACCATGCGAGAAATCTGCTACATACTGAGTACTCTGTTGATCCTCCTCCCAGCATGTGCATTCGCCGCGCCCGCACTGCCTGTCAGCATGACCGCTGATCTTGATGGGCCAGTGCGCACGGAAGGGCAGCCTGTCAACTTGACACTGATGCTGCGCAACAACGGAACGGCTCCCATAATCATTGGCGGATCCGCCTTTCAGCAAGCCGCTTTTCAAATTACCGTCACGGACAGCGCGGGGCGATCGGCGCCGCGCACCGCGATCGGCGATCAGATTCTGACGGCGCCCACGGCAGCGTACGCCAATATGATGGTTATAATAGCTTCAGGCAAAACCTTACGGTATCGATACGACCTTGCGCGCCTGTTCGATATGTCGCGCCCCGGCGAATATCAAGTGAGTGTTAGCCGATATCTCCGCGCGGAAGAGCCGCTGTTTCCTCCTGCGACCGCCCCAACTGCGGCGCGGGAAGTCACGGTGGCGGCGGGGCCGCTGAAGGTGCGCCTTGCAGAGAACACCAACGAGCGCAGCGGCGTGACGCCTCTCACGGCGCGGCCAGGCCACCAAACATTCTTGTACATGGCGAACGAGGACTACACACGTGATACCGCAAGTGTGTACCGATTCCAAGTCGCGAATAACGGCGTAGTTTCGCCCACGCTGCTGCCGCCCGCGCTTGCGGGTAAGGGCGTGACTTCCCTTGTCTCTACTCCCAATGGGCGTTTTTTCTATGCCGGCAACGCCGGCGACAAGACCGTATCCCAGTTCCAGGTCGGCGTCAACGGCGTACTGTCGCCGCTGTCGCCACCGACGGCGCCGACGCAAGGATCTCCAAGAACGCTGATCATGGACCCGAAAGGACGTTTTCTTTTCGCGCTGGGCAGCTCAGGAAGTACCCGGTACACGATCGGCAAAGACGGGCGTCTGTCGGCGAAAAGCGGCGACTGGAGCCAGGACCGAGATCATAACGTCGTTCCGTCGGAATCCGGCGCGATCGATCCCACCGGGACTTTCCTATACGCCTGCAACGGACTGACATCTGCCTATCGGATCGGTGAGAACGCACAGGTAACGGCGCTTCCCGGTCCGAAATGGAGTTCGGCGGGACCGGACGGCGGACGCGATAAGGCGATCGCCATGGCTCCGTCAGGCAAATTCGCATTTGTGCTGACCGAGAAATCTTACAAGCCGGGCAGCACGGATGCCCTGGCGGGGGAGAAGGTCGTCGCGCTGCGTGTCGGCTCGGATGGAGGTCTTACTCCGCTGCCGGGCGCACAGTCGCCCCAGTCCCCGCAGCCCTACACTCCCGGTTACAGCACCCCCGACAGCATCGGGCTCACCGTGGACCCAAGCGGGCGTTTCCTCGTGGTCATTAACCAGAGTTTCCTGGCCTGCTATCGGATCGGGACGAACGGCGCGCTAACCCCGCTCGGCGCGACGCCGCTGCGAGGTTACGTTGTCGGGGCATCCTTCAGCCCAGCCGAGGGCATTGGCTACGCGCTCAATCAGAATCCGCCTTCGCTGATTCCGTTCCGGCTTGACGAGCAGCGCGGGATTATCATGGAGGAGACGGATACGGCGAGAGATGTCCCTTACGGTCGCGCCATCGCGACGGCGGTCGCGCCCACGCCCGAACAATGGAGCAAGGCAGCGGGCGGCCTTGCGGTATCGATCCGAACACCACGCGAAGTGCTGTCGACCTCCGGGCCCGTGATCGTCACGGTGGTGCTGAAGAACATGACATCCCATGCCATCCCATTGGGCGCGGAGGGCAAAGAGATGAACAACTTTCAGCTCATTCTCACCGGTCCGGCCGGGCGATACGGCTCATCAATGCAAAGCGTACGCTCAACATCTCCAGCCGCACTGCTCTCCGCCGGCCACGATCTTCTGGAAACGCCAGGACATTCGAATGCGCCAGTCGTGCTCCCGCCAGGCGGACAGCGCCAGTACCAATTTACATTGTCGCACTTGGCCGACCTTACGATGCCAGGCGATTACACCGTTCAAATCCGCCGAGTTCTTCCCAATCGGACGGCAGTCGGTTCCTCCGTCCTGAAATTCCAGCTTCACGGGGCATACGAGGTCGCGAGCTTTGAGTGGAGCATGCATGAGGACACAAATTGAAACAGATTCCGAACAGCGTAGCCGCGCTAGTATTATCGGGCGCACTTTTCACTATGGCCAATATCAAGCACCCTGTCCTTGCCGCTCCCAATGAGGAGCCAAAGTTTCGCTCCTTCAAGCATCCCATCGCGATCTGGGTTCCGCCGTACGCTATCGCCGAATCCAAAACGGCGCTCACATCCACGTACGGCGACGCCGGCCCGCAAGATGCAATCACGCATTTGGACCTCCAATTCTGGACGCCGACAACCGACGGAGGCGTCGCTTACGTCACGAATCCGGGAGTGAATGACACCAACGTCACGGACCTGCGCGACTGGGGGCACGCGCACAGCATTCGCGTGATGCTGTGTGTTTACAATGGCGCGACCAAATGGGACTGGCCGCTAGCGCGCGCCGCCTTCGCCGACCATAAAGACGACTTTGTGAAGAATTTATTGAACGAGATGGATCGCCTGGAACTGGATGGGATCGACATCGATCTGGAAGGGCCGGGAGAAACGGACAAGGATAAGGCGGTCTACATAGCGTTCGTGACAGACCTTTCCAAGGAGCTGCGCAAGCGGCGTAAGCACCTGACGGCGGACACTTTCTCCTATATTTGGAACGCGCCGAACCAGAGCTGGTGGCCGGACCTCTTCCCACTCGTGGACGGCGTGACGACCATGGGTTACAGCGATATCGGAATGAACGGCGCGGACTGGGCAGCGTACGCCGCGCAAAAGAAGGCTGCCGGCAAATATGCGGCGAAACTGCAAATCGGCGTTCCGTCGGACAAAGAGCAGTGGCAGGGAAACACCGCCCTCGAACAGATGCAGTGGCTGATGACAGATAGCTCCATGGGCGTCGCGATCTGGGACGCTCAGCTTATTTCCGCCGCATGGAAAACGCCCGAAGTCTGGCGCGCCGTCCAGGGCGATCGTGACGGCGTGACGCAGCACAAGCAGCGACAAGAATTTTGATAGGCGGCTGCCGAGCCGCTATCGCATTTGGAGGCTATGGAAAAACGCCAAACCGGCGCTGGCGGTCGGCGGGAATGTCCTGGTAGTGAAGGATGTCGCTGGAAAAATTCTCGTAGCGGGACATCTTTTTCGTGGCGGTCAAAGCAATGTCGGCTTCCGTCAACATGGGGCGAAATTCCAACGGGTTTGTTTCCGTGGCGGCGCCGATCCAGATCGCCATCGGTTTATTCAGATTATCAGGACATGGCGGCAGAACGATC
>NZ_JBDSQY010000022.1:0-2115 GCF_039929585.1 Capsulimonas sp. | reverse complement strand
GTACTTATAGGCGCGAATTCATTCGCCGGCTTCTGACGAGCAAACGCTATCTCTTTGGGAGTTAGACCAATTACCATGACGATCAAATCAACGATGATTCTCGCCGCCGTGTTGGCGGTTGCCGTGTTCTCTCCTTCAGCCATCGCGGCCAAGTCCGCGCCGATCAATCTGCCAGTGAGTAGCGCGCAAATTTTAGACTCTGGAACGCTCGGCCTGTCCGCAGGCGCTTCACTGGAGCATAATACGGTCATGGATAATCTTGGCGGCTGGACCGATCCGCATGTGCTCGTTCGTTGGACAGCGCATGCGGACAAGCCTGGCGTGTACCGTGTGGACCTGTACTATTCGCAGCCGACGGGCAATGACGGCGCTTCGATCGCAGTCAGTGTCGGCGACCAATCGGTGGAAACGACGCCGCCCGCGACGGGCGATTGGTCGATCTACAAAACCGTTCCGGTCGGTGAAGTCCAGATCGACAAGGCGGGCGATGTGGATGTGATCCTGGCGGCGCGCAAGACGCCGCACGAATATATCATGAATGTCCGGTCGATTATCCTGACGCCGGTTCGCGGGAAGAAACCCGCCGGCGATGTTTCGGGGCCTGTGCTGACGCCGCTGGCGCTGGCCGGGCAGCGGGTGCTCTGGCTCGGCGACAGCATCACGCAGGACGGTAAATATGTGACGGACATTGAATACGCGCTCGGCAAGCGCTACCCCGATCAGAAGTTTGACATCGTCAGCATTGGCCTCGCCAGTGAGACGACGTCGGGCCAGACCGAGAAGCGACATCCGTTTCCACGTCCCGATGTCCATGAGCGCCTGAAGCGCGCTCTGGACAAGGTGAAGCCTTCAGTGGTTGTGGCGTGTTATGGCATGAACGACGGGATTTACCATCCGCAGAGCCCCGAGCGGTTCGCGGCGTTCAAAAAGGGCGTGCAGTCATTGATCGATACCGTGCGAGCGTCGGGAGCGCGGCTGATCCTGCTGACCCCGCCGCCGTTCGACGCCAAAGTCGCGGGCAACGTTCAGAAAGCTGGAGCCGCCGATTACAGCTACATGGACCCATACGAGAACTATGACGACGTACTGGCCGAATACGCCGCCTGGGAGATGGGGCTGCGCGAGCGCGGCCTCAATGTGATCGATCTGCACACGCCGCTGGCCGAGTATCGCAAACGGGAGCGCGGGTCCGATCCGAGTTTCAAGGATACGGGGGACGGCATCCATCCCGACGCTGCGGGGCATTTGGCGATGGCGCGCGTGTTCCTCAATGGCCTGGGCGTCCCCGTTCAAACCAACGCCACTCACGCCGAATTGGTTGCCGATGTCCAGAAGATGGAGGCCGATCCGCTCTACGATCTCGTTCGGAGGCAGCGGGAGGCGCGCTCCAATGGCTGGCTGGCCTATGTCGGCTACACGCGCGGCGACAAAGTTCAGGCCGCCTCCGTGGACGCCGCCGAAACGGAGAACCAGGCGCTGCAAGCCCAAATCGATACGCTGCGCCAGCCGATTCGTATCGCGTGTGTCGGCGACAGCATCACCTGGGGCTCGGGTGTCGACAATCGAAATGTGAACAGCTACCCGGCCGTGCTCGGCGGATGGCTGGGCGAAGGGTATCAAGTCACAAATTTCGGCGTCAGCGGAACGACCATGCTCAAGCACGGCGATTCGCCCTATTGGACCCAAAAGGCGTTCACCGACGCCAAGGCGTTCCAGCCCAACATCGTCGTAATCATGCTCGGGACCAACGACACCAAATCGCAGAACTGGAAGTACAAAGACGAGTTCACCACAGACTACACAGAAATGGTTCGCCAGTTCGCAGCCCTCCCCAGCAAGCCGAAAATCTACCTGTGTCGCCCCGTCCCCGTGCCTAAAACTGGGAATTACGGCATCAATGAAGCGGGCGTTCAGGAAGAAATCCCGATGATCGACGCGATCGCCACGCAGACCCAGGTGACCGAAGTCGATGTCCACGCCGCGCTGTCTGGTCATGACGATCTGATCCCGGACAACGTGCATCCCAACGCCGCCGGCGCGAAGCTGATCGCGGCCGCCGTCTACCATGCGCTGACGGGGATGGATGCGCCCCTCACGAAGTAAGAGACGTTTCTG
>NZ_JBDSQY010000021.1:0-13632 GCF_039929585.1 Capsulimonas sp. | reverse complement strand
AAGACACATCTGAGCCATTTTGCGCTCAAGACGCGGCTCTATGCTCAGGCCGTCAAAAGTGCGCACGAGCAGTTGCGCAATATGCCAGTGGAGCGACTCGCTGCGCCACAGACTGCGTAACATCAGTCAATAACACCATCGGGTCAATTGGGTAACTGTGATATTGGGTGTCAATTTGTGATTCGGTCGTTTCAAAGCAGGGCAGGTACAATGAGCAGATGCGGACAAAGAAGACTGAGCTGTATGTCCATTTGATATGGAGTACTTGGGGCGCGGAGCCAATCCTTGCGGATCTGGATGAGGCGCGGCTGTATGAAGTCATCCAGGAGATCGCGGCGCAGATGAGCGTCGACGCGCTTGCGGTCGGAGGGACGGACGATCACATCCACGTCCTGGCGCGCATTCCCAGCACCATTCCTATTGACCATATCGCGGTGCATCTCAAAGCCGCCTCCGCGCAGCATATCGCCCAATCGCTTCCGCCGGGCGCCCGATTTCGGTGGGCCGCCGCGTACGCCGCGTTTACGGTGTCTCAAAGCGATGTCGAGAAGCTGACGGATTATATCCGGAGCCAGCGCGTGCGTCACGCCTCGGGCAGCGTGGATGCCGCCATGGAGCTGTCGCCGACGTAATCTAAAACACTCGTACCGGCCTCCAGGCGAGCGCCAGGGGGCGATGGGCGATCATGTGAGAGGCGCCGTGCGCGAGCAGGACGGCGGCGAGGCACACCGAGACGATCAGGCCCAGGCAGCTGGAGCATCCGATTTCAAAAAGCACGTTGAGCACGAAATCGATCAGGAAGAAATCCATGATACGATTGAAGCATCCGTAGCGTTCATTCTTGGAGCGGGATGGGCGGCGGACTTCGCGGCGCGGCATGGGACATTCTCCTCGATCGTCGTGTATCGTTGAAAGATGAGACACGAAGGGATGGAAAAGGTTGCAGCTGCGGCGATGGTTATTTGCTGGTGGGGCGCAGGGTGCCGCGGGCAAGTTCAGGGCCAGAGCCTGAGCGGGTGGTGAACTTCCACTTTTGCGAAATATCTTCGCCGCTCGCGGTTGCGGCGGTGATATTCACCAGATAGGTTGTTTTTGGTTTGAGCGGGTGCTGCGGGATCACCAGGACGCCATTGGTGAGCGCGCTATCGTTGGCGGGCGTGTTGATGAAACAGGGTACGGAAACGCCCCCCTCCATTTGCAGGGTGGCGGAACTGATGGTGATCTTCTCACCATCCGGGCTGAAGTGGAACAGTGTGATGATGTAGCCGACGGGTTTCGTCGCGCTCCAAATGCGCAGTGGATCGGGCGATTCCGGCGCGGACCACTGAACCGGAACGTCGCTCTGGCCGTCGAAAGGATAAAAGACCGTTCCTTGTTTCCCGGCGACCCCAAACTCCAGGGTTGTCTTGTCTCCGCTGGTGGCGGAGCCGAAATCGCCGGGCCCGGGCTGCAGGAACGGCGTGCGGTGATAGGGGGCGTCGAAGAGATCCAGGATCGAGTCGCTGAAGGAGATGATGCCGCTGCTCACGTTCTCATAGCTGGTATACGGATACCCGTGCGCGGACGCGCGGTCGCCGGGTGTCTTCCCCGTGAAGCCTGTCAGCGTCGGCTGCTCCGTGTGCCCGAACTCTTTGTGACCCTCCATGTACTTCGTATGGTCCACTGCGGCCGCGCAGAGGCTGGCGTTGAGAACGAAGGGCGGCAGGGAGATAAATTTGCGGATGTCATTGACCACGCTCAGCGCTTCCTGCTGATCGGCCGTCGCGGCCGGCATGGACGACACCGCTCCCTCGGCGACGACAAACGACCACTCCTGGTCGATCGTGCAGTCATCGCTGAAGTACAGAGTGCACTTGACCGTATATGGTCCGGGCTTAAGGTCCGCCTCCGGCTGCGCCAAAACGGCGGACTTCCCGAGGTCGAACTGCGCGGACACATCCTTGTCATTGATGGAGAGGGTGACTTTGGTGATCTTCGCCTCGCCTTTGGGCACGACGCGCCAGACGATGCTAGGGTGTGAGATGAGAATTTTGCCGCTGGGGCTGGGAGGATAGGCGGCGCATTCCGCCCCCATCGCGGCTGGCGCGAATGCGTCCAGCAGCAGCGCGGACAGAACGATGCTTGACCCGATGAGACTTTTTCGAGATATTCTGCTCAACCGACACAATTCCTTGAACGGCGTGCTTGGCATGGCCGGCGTTCACCCAACGTAAGAAACATAACGGGAACGCGATCACGCCGCACAAGGACTGGTCTTACGGATATTTCGTGTATAACCATCCGAGCGTAAACTTATCGGCTGCATGCTTGAATCGCTGTCCTATTATACTCCAACTTTAGCGGGCGACCGTGAAACATTGAGCCCCGCAAGAAATATTTCTGGCGGTCTTCTCTTTTTATTCTTCGCTGTCCGCGGGGTTCGGCGGGGGCGGCGGGACATTCTGCAGGAGATTCGCCTGCTCCTCGGCTTCCACGTAATCGGGGTGGAGCAGGATTGCGTGGCGCAGCTCCGTGCGGGCGGCGAATTTGTCTCCCATCGCCAGATAAACCATGCCGAGATGGAAGCGGATTTCCGATTCATCCGGCATCCCGGCGGCGGCGTCCATCAAGTTCGCCAGCGCGTTCTTGTAATCCCCCTGCCGATACTGCACCCAGCCCAGCGTATCGAGCGGAGCGGCCAGGACTTTATCCATGATCACCTGGTCGACGCCCTCGGCCTGCGTCTTTGTCAGCTTGATCGCCTGGTTCGCCAGGCCGAGGGCTTCCGACAGGTGCGCTTTGTTGTTGGTGACGGCATAGTGATACGCCAGCGCGTTTTGCGGCTCGGGGTTGGTCGGGTAGGTGGCGATCGCCCGGCGCATGTTCTTTTCGCCGTTGACCTCATCGCCGGCGTCGTAGTAAGCCTGGCCAAGCGCCGTGAGGATCGTTCCGTCGATTTTCTTTGGGAGCGTTTTTTCGATCTCCGCAGCCATCTTCTTGGCGTCCTGAACTTTTTGCGCTGTCTGTCCCAGCCGGTCCTCCGCCTGGATCAGACCGGTCCAGGCGGGGATACTGTCCGGGAATTTGTTCGTGGCGTCGCGCATGTACGCGACCAGTGTGGCGTCATCACCCGTCTCGTCGAAGATCCCAAGGATGCTGAGCGGCGGCTCCGCGGTTCCGAATACCTGACCCATCGGCGACTGGTCCTGCAAGCCGTCGATATAGGTTTTCCGGTTCGTAGGGTCGAGTTTGATCGCGCGATCTACCCAGACACGGGCTTCATCGGTCTTGCCGATCCGGGCTTGCCGCCGCGCTTCTCGCAGGTTCGCGTTGATATTGGCGTTTGTCTGGACATCCGGACTGCATCCCGTCAGTGCGAGCGCGGCGAGGACGGCGGACACGAATGTGAATCGTTTGGTGTTCATGAGAGTTCCGTTTCACTGGATGCGCTGACTGCGGCGGCCGATTCGGTGAGAGCGAGGAACACATCCTCCAGACGCCCCAGCGCCGAATCGTTTGTCAGCTCAGCGGGACTGCCCAGCGCCACAAGCTTGCCGCGATGGAAGACTCCGACACGGTCGCAAATTTCGGCCGCCACCTCCAGCGTGTGCGTGGAGAGAAAGACGGCGACGCCGCGCTCGCGGCACAAATTCCGCAAAATATCCTTCAGTCGGCGGATGCTGCTGGGATCGAGACCGACGGTGGGCTCGTCCAAAAACAGCGCTTTCGGCTCATGCAGGAGCGCGGAGGCCATGGCCATCTTCTGCCGCATGCCGCGCGAAAAGCTGCCGATCAGCTGGTCGCCCTTACCGGCCAGGTCCATCATGATCAAAAGCCGATCGATCTCCTCGGCGCGCGCCCGTCCCGGCGGCATCCCGTAAAGATCGGCGATAAAGTCCAAAAACTCGCGCCCGGTCAGCTTCTCATAAAGAAACGGATTGTCCGGGATATACCCGATCTGCTGCTTCGCCTCACGCGACTGCTTTTGCAGATCGTACCCCGCCACGCGCGCCGAGCCGCTCGTGGGCGACAGCAGCCCCACCAGCATCTTAATCGTCGTCGTTTTTCCCGCGCCGTTCGGCCCCAGAAACCCGAACAGCTCCCCGGCCGGCACGGACAGCGTCAGCGCATCTACCGCGCGCACGCCGCCCTCATAAGTTTTCGTCAGACCCACGGCCTCGATCAATCGTTTTCTCCAAAATGCACATGGCTTGCCGCATATGACCTACCCCGGCGCGAAGCGCCGGGGTAGGTCTATTATAGCATAAGGGCACACACAAAAATCGGGGGGAAGACTTTCGTCTCCCCCCCGGTTTTTTTTGGGTTTGCCTGCGGCTTGCGATCGATGATTGCCTGAATACGACGAAAGACGAGATCGTCAGTCGGCGAACTGGGCTTCGTACGGGATCAGTCCGAGACGGGTTGCGCGGCGGAACGCCTGCACCCGGTTGCTGACGTGCAGTTTATCATAGACATTCGCCAGGTGGAAATCCACCGTGCGCTTGCTGACAAAGAGAGCATCCGCGACTTCCCGACTTGATTTCCCCTGGATCACGTGTGTTAGTACTTCAATCTCGCGCTTGGTCAACTTGACGTTCTGTTGATCGTCACCGACTACCGGGGATTGCTGGGCTAAAACGGTGTTCGTGGGGACAGACATAGCTGCCATAGAACTCGCTCCTTTCGCTTGCCGCCTCCGGTATTCATTATGGCGATGCCCGGAAAAATCTTTACCTGTAAATTTACCGGGCATCGTGGTATGATAGGGCGCTCTTGAGATTGATCTGAAATTAACGCACGTGAACGCGTGTAATCTGGCTCACGCTGATCTCCGTGCCGGCGTCCGCCGAGGCCGCCGCCACTACCCAGTAATCGCCAGTCGTGAACGTTCCCGAAGGCGTAAAGGTGCGCACCGCCGCGCCGAGGTTCGTATTTTGAACGATCGGGACGGAACCGTCCGTCGGATACTCATTGTAAATGAACACCGCGTATGAATCCGCGCCGTTCACTCCCTGCCAGCTTACCGTCAGCGGATTGTTGATCGTGCTTCCCTGGATCGGCTGCGTGAGGATCATCTGACTGAGCGGCACGACTGTGCTCGTCGCCGACAGTGCGGTCTCGGTGCTGTCCGTGTTGACGGCGCTGAGGGCGAATTTGTACGACTGGTCGGCGAAGTACGACGGGGAGAGGTCCGTGAAGCTGTTCGCCAGAGGATCCTGAAGGAAATCATAGGCCGTGAGCGCCGCGTTGCCGTCGCCTCGGTAGACACGGAAGCCCGACAGGCTGTTGCGTGCATTCTCATTGAAGAACAGATCCACCGAGATAGCGTAGCTGCCAAAGCCCGCCAGATGGCTCTGTGTGCGCAGCGATTTGATCTGGAGCGCCGGATGCAGGCTGGAGACCGCCTGCGCGTAAGCCGGGTTCAGGGCGCGCCGAATCTTCTCATAAACGCCGCCAGTGGATTTGGCGTGCGCCTCGGCGCCGCTGCGGACGCTCGGGGTCAGAACGCTGGAGGGCTGCGTGAAAGACTGCGCGGACAAGAGCTGCGGCGTCAGCGTGCTTTGATTGGTCGACTGCTGCAGCGTGAAGTTCTGCGTGACATTGGTCTGACCGACGGTGAGTGGTCCCATGCCCCGTACGATGTTCTGGAACCCGAGCAGCGACGCCGCGACGTTGTAATTCGGGTTTGTCTTCGGAACGTTACGAATCTGGTAGTTGCCGCTGGTGTCCGTGAAGGCCACTAAGGATTGTACGTCGCCGTTGCTGGTGGGGGCCGTGACCGGGACCGCGACGAAAACGCGCGCGTCGCGCAGCGATCGGCCGAAGTTGTCCGTCACCGATCCGGAGATCGTGAACTGCTGGTTAGTCGGGGAAACCTGAACGATGGCGTTCGATGTGGTGGTGTCCTGGGTGGTCAGCACCTGGGTGCTTCCGGTGTAGGAAACGCCGTCCACGGTCGTGCGTGCGGAGATGCGATGGACGCCGCGCGCGAGATCCGTAATCTGGAAGCCGCCCTGCGAAAGCGTCGTCGCCTGACCGCCGCTGTCGAAGGTGACAGTCGCGCCGGGGATCGGGCCGCCGTCCGTGCCGACAACTTTGCCGATCAGGACGCTCGTGTGAGGATCCGAGCCGCCGCCCGGAAAGCCGTCGTCCGAACCGCCTCCTCCGCCGCAGCCGGCCAAAAGCACGGTCGCGGCGCCGAGAACCATCAGTCGTGAGTGGTTGAATGAAGACATGGGTTGATCCTACCTTGGTTGAATGAGATCCAGCGCCGTTTCCGCATTTCGCATCGCCGCCGCGCGCAGGCGCGGCAGAACATCATGAAGACGTTCCGACCGAACGTCGCGCTCGCGCCAGACGCGCGCGATCATGTCGTCCAGCGCAGCTTGTCCGGCGGTCCGGACATCCAGAACGGCGTCGCCCTGTCCCGTGGAGCGCATGAACGCGCCCACTTTAGGGTCGTACGACAGGGCCGCCGAGGGAACGCCTGCCGCCGCCGCGAGTATCAGCGCGTGCAGGCGCATGCCGACGATCATTTGACTGCCGCCAATGGCGCGCAGCAGATCGGGCAGCGGCAGCGGCGCATCGGCGGACGCTGGAAGAGAAACGGCCTGTTGGTCGCTAGTCTGACGCCATTCCCGCGCGAACTGTTCCATGGGCGCGAAATCAGATTGCGGCTGCATCGCCACGGCTGTCACGCCCGCCCCCGGGGCGCCCGCCGCGCAGGCCCGCGCGACCATTTCCGGAAGCGATTCGGCGCTCTGGGTCCAGGGGCGCAGGGACACGGAAATCTGGCCCCCATTCCCGCCTCGGCCCCCCTGCCCCCCAATCCTGGGGGAGGATTTTGCCGTGAGCAATAGGGCGGGGTCGGCGGTGACTTCCATCGGTGGACGGCGCACGCCGATTTCACGCAATAAGGCAAGGGATTCTTCGTCGCGCACGGTGATGGCGTTCAGGCGGTTGGCGACGGACGCAACCATCTGGCGCGAGCGCGGCCGAATCAAAGGCCCGATCCCCTGCGCGATAAACATCGTCTTTTTACCCAGAATCTGGGCAAGGCGAACGACGCCAAGATAATAAAAGATCCCGTGCGCGCTGGTGACGTCTTGTAAAAGGCTTCCACCGCCGGACAATAATAAGTCCGTGCGGCGCAGCGAGGTCATCAGATCCTTGACTTGGTAACGGTGGCTGGCGGTCACGCCGTGGGTGGCCGCCGTTTCACCCGGATTGATGCTGAGCGCGTCGATCTCCAGCTCGGGGCCGCCGGCCGCGCGCAGCGACTGGATCAGTCCGGCGAGGACCGCCTCGTCGCCCGCGTTGGCGAAGCCGTAATAGCCTGACAGCGCGATGCGCCGGCCTCGGGCGCTCAAGACGCGCTCCGAGCCGCCTGCGCGGCTTCCTGACGGCGAGCAACGGCGACGATCGCGGCGTACAGAATTGCGCCGATAATCGCGCCCAGCGCCCAGCCGATCAGGCCGCGCAGACTGGAAAGCAGCAGCGGCGTGTGCAGGTGGCAGAAGGTGTCCAGCAGCGACGATTGCCCGACGGCGCCGGCGACCAGCAGCGGAAGGATCAGCTTCTTGAACCGGCCGGCCGCCGCCGCCGCGAGGGCGAAGAAGAGGGCGGGGTGCCCGAGCAGGAACTCCTTGGTGCGCGGACGGACCAGCAGGTACTTGTCGAGCAGCGCCCGCATCTTCAGTTCACTGGCGGAGACGCCGACGCCGGGGTCGTTACCGCTGCGGGCGACGAACAGCGCCAGCGCCACCAGCGTGACGATCCCCAGCACGACCTGACCGAGCAGCAGCGGCTGCGCGGCGAGCGCGCGCAGCTGCGCCAGGACGTGATCGCGGCGTACGCCCCACGGCTCGCTGAGATCAAACTGGGAGAGCTTGAGGCCATAGTAAACCGCCACCAGCAGGACGGGAACGACCAGGACGGCTTTGACGCCCAGAAACTGATCGATCTTCAATAAGAAGATGCGGCCCGAGAGCAGACCGACGACCAGCAGAACCCCGGCCAAAGTCGAGAACGTGATTCGGGCGTATTCGCCGAACGCCAGCAGTAGCGCCGAGGACGTCGACTTGCCGTCGGCTTGCGTCAGAACCCGCACGGGAATGACGCAGAGGCCGAGCGCGGGGAAGAGACAGGCCGCAAGCAGCGCCAGGATCTCCCGGCCCTTCATGGAGGTTTCCGGCCAGGCCAGTCCCAGGCAGAGCAGCAGCGCCCCGGCGGCGGCAATGGCGAACGCCTTGCCCGCAATTCCCGTGAACGCGCGCAGCAGCAGCAGCAGGCCTCCCGCCACGCCCAGGGCCATCAGCAGGCGCAGGAGACGGGGCGGCGTGGGATCGTCGGCGTACGGATGCGCCGGGCCGGCGACCGTAAGCTTCGCCTCATAAAGCCCATCCACGATCTTGCCGATGAACTGCGTGTTCGCCGTGATGACATCTGGTTCGCGTGTCAGTCCATTGGTGAAGAGACGGACGTAGCAGACTCGAATATTTCGTTCTTTCGCGGCGCGCACGAAGCGCTCCTGCGCGGTCGGCTCATCCATCGTTCCCATTTCATCGTTGCCGATGCTGTGGACGCGCACCAGATGGTCCGCCGCCATGCGGGAAAGGTCGGCGTCGCCGAGCGTCTTGGCGAATTCGACGCTGCCGTAGGTGAAGCCGGTCGTGTGGATCGCGTCGGCGGTCGCCATAATCAGCGGCCGGTTGCCGAGCACGGCCGAACCGGAGAAGATCAGCGGCCCCACGCCGTCGCCGCACTGCTGCTTGACCTTTTCCAGCTCCCATGCAATGCTTTGCGGCGTGACGCCCGTATAGTTGAGAAGACGGGGCGCGACGAGCAAGTGGTTGCGCCGGACCGTTTGGACGACGTTGTCGTCCAGGCCGATCGGCAGACCGTTAAACTGTCCCCAGGGGGCGCCGACTTGAATGGAACCGTCCGGCAGCTTCGTGACTTTGAGCTTTGTCTTGTACTGAAACGCCTCCTCCACCCGCTGCTGCTGATCGGCGAAGCCGGACGTGAAGGTCAGGATTGTATTGTTAGCGACCCGGCGATAGCTGAGCACGCCGTTGCCGCGCAGCGATTCCAGTGTGTCCTCGCTCACGGCGATCGTCGTGACGCCCGCTTCGCGTTTGTGCGGTCCATCGGTGACGTCGCCCGCGTGGTGCAGCTGTGTGAGGACGTTGTCGATCGGCAGGCTCGTGGTGTTGGCGAGCTGCTGTGCGTCCGCCCAGTCCACCACGATCTCCACGCGCTTGTTGCGCGCTTCAGCTTGAAGGCGGTGCGTGAAAGTGACGCCGGCGGCGGCGACGCCTACGAGGATCAGCAGAATCAGGATCTTGTTTTTTGACAATGGATGGCTCTCGAAAATTGAAGTAGCAGCGTCGGCCGCCGTTCTTTATGCTAGTACCGTGTTCAATCGATTTTTTGCGTTTGCCTGTCAGAGGCCAGCGAATGAATTCGCGCCTACAAGTACAGTCACCCGCCTTCGCGGGTTCAGACCAAGCGCCGCAGGCATTTGTTATCTGTGCCGTAGGCTCTGAAGTCCACGCAGGTGGACGACCGTACTTTTAGCTGCGAATTCATTCGCCGCCTCTGGTTACGAATAGCCCCGTTCGGTGGGAGGGGCGGTGAACATTTCCGCCCGCCGGCTTTGCCTGCGGGCGAGGCGGCGGCCGCCAAAGAGATGGATCAGCAAAAGGCCCATCAGGAATCCGCCGATATGGGCGAATGTCGCGACGCCTCCGGCGCGCTCCATACCAATTCCGAACAGTCCTTGATAGAGCTGGAGCGCGAACCAGAAGGCCAGCACCCAGCCGGCGCGCAGCTCGACAAAGAACCCGAACCAACTGATGGGGACCAGAGTCAGCACGCGCGCGCTGGGGTACAGCAGATAGTAAGCCGCCAGCACGCCCGCGATCGCGCCGGACGCCCCCACGACGGGAATAAGGGAGTTCGGGTCCGTCGCGATTTGAAGTACGGTCGCCGCGAGGCCGCAGGTGAGATAGAAGAAAACAAACCGGGCGCGTCCCAGCGCGTCCTCGATATTGTTGCCGAACACCCACAGAAACAGCATGTTGCCGCCCAGATGCATCAGCCCGCCGTGCATGAACATGGAGGTAAAGATCGTGATCCAGAGCGGGTGGGGGCTAACGCCGTAGGGAAGAACGTGGGCGGCGTGCTGTCCACGCATCAAGAAATGTCCGGATTCCGACAACGGCAAACGTCCCACAAGATCGATATGGTGCGTGATCTCAAACGGAACGGCCGCCAGGGACTGGTCGAGGGGAAGCTGCCATTGCGCGAGGAACATCACGATATTGAGCGCGATCAGCGCGATCGTGACGGCCGGGAATTTCTCCGTGGGTTGGTTGTCGCGCAGCGGGATCAAAACAGAATCTCCACCGGGCATTCTAGCATAGCGGAGTTTCCGGTGTCAATTGCGAGCATGGGGGGCTTGGTAGGCTATAATAGGAGTATTCGTGCAATTCCCCGCGAGAAAGGCCCAGAATTTATGAGCGCCGAAGGCCCTATCGGCGAGATTGTGGAGACATCGACGACGACGTTTGTCGCGCAGTGTCTCGAAGTCCCGCGCGAGATCATTCCCAAGCTTTACGACCCGCCGCCGTTCGGCTCGTTCGTGAAGATCGGTAAACCCAAGGCCGCCGTTGTCGCTCCCCAGGCTCTCCTGACTTCGGACGAAGACGAGCCGGACCCCTTCGCGCTGCCCATGGGCGCGGAGCTTCCAACGAAGGACGCCATTCTTCCGCCAGCAGTCTATGCGCTGGTGTTTGGGTCGGAGACGGCGTCGCTGGAGCAGGGGCGCCGCCCATCGGCGCTGGGATATGAGGACGAAGAAGAGCTGCGCGCGCAGCAGCCGCAGATCTTCGAGCTTCTGCGCACGGAGTTCTCGGGCCTGCTGATCGCCTACAGCGACGGCGACAAGGGCCTGCGTCGGCACCTGCCGCCGCGCTCGCCGCGCGTCCACAGCCGTGTCTACCCGTGTACGGACGAAGAAGTCCGAGTCTTGACTGGCGACCTCTCCTTCCTGCGCGGTCTCCTGAACGGCTCCGGCGCTCTCGGCGGCGCGCCCACGGACGAACTCGTCTCGGCGTGCCTGCGTCAGGCCGCTCCGGCGCAATTGAACGAGCAGGCGTTTTTACTCAGAGCCGGGAAGACGCTGGCGGGGTTTTTGTCGGAAGATTACGATCGGTTGCAGGCGATTTTGAGGAGTATTGTATGAGCGTATTGCAGCAGTTTCGGCCTTCTCGTATTCCCGGATGCCCCCCGGCCCCCACGGGGGGTGAAAACCATATTGTCGAAGGCGCGCTTGGAATTAAATCTCGGCACGTCAACAAATTTATGGTCTGCACCCCCCGTGGGGGCCGGGGGGCGTCTGGACGCGGCGCTCAAACGTTTGTCGCCATACTCGCCCTCGCATTCTTGTTCACAGCGTTCCCCACATTCGCCCAAACCGTCGCCCCCGCCGTCGACCGCGAGCGAGCTTACGGCTCGGCGTTGCCGCTCTACAAATACGACGACAAACAGCCGCTGGCGGCCAAGTTCGGCAAGACGACCAAATTCACCGGCGGCCGCGCCGTCACTCTGACCTATCGCAGCGTCAACGATATCCGTGTGCCGGCGGTTTTGTATCTGCCTAACACGGCGAGCAAGACGGCTCCGGTTCCGTGTCTCATGCTGCTTCATGGGCTGGGCGGGAATAAAGAGCAGCTGGCGCCGCTGGGGCAACTGGCGGCGGCGAGCGGGTATGCGTCACTGATCATCGATGAGTACGGGCATGGCGAGCGGGCGCCGAAGAACGCCGATGGGACTCCGGCGCCGCCGCAGTTCAATATGGATATGATCGGCGGCGGGCGTCAGACGGTGCTGGACGTGCGCCGGGGCATCGACCTGATGACGAAGCGCGCCGATGTCGATCCCAAGCGGGTGGGGCTGATGGGTTTTTCCCTCGGCGCGCTGCTCGGGTCGGTCGCGGCGGGCGTGGATACGCGGATCAAGGCGTCCGTGCTGGTGTCCGGCGGTGGCGATCTGGTGGCGATCTTAAAGGCCCTTTCGTCACGCGACGCCGTTGTGGGCGGCCGCTCGATGACGCAATTGAAGGGATTGGACTGGAACTTGGCGCGCATTATCCTGGCGCCGACCGAGCCTCTGACCTTCGCGGCCCACATCGCGCCGCGCGCCGTGCTGATGGAGTGTGGACGACTGGACAATATCATCCCCGCCACCGCCGCGCAGGCGTTCTACGATCAGGCGACTGTCCCCGCGAATAATCACGTTACTATTGATTGGTATGATAACGCCGGGCATATCCCGCCGATGGCCGAGATGGTCCCGAAGATACAAGCATGGCTGAAAACGAACTTATAAACACGGAGCCAAAAAAGACGAAACGCGTCAACCCCATGCGCGAGCCGTTCAGCGGCCTGTCGCATGGGCTGGGCGCGCTGCTGTCGATCGCGGCGCTGGTGATTTTGGTGGCGCTTGCGCGGGGCCGTCCCGTCCACGTGGTCAGCTACTCGATCTACGGCTCAACGCTCATTTTGCTTTACACCGCCAGCGCGCTTTATCATCTGCTGCGCGTCCCCCCGCGCTACGCCGACCGATTGATGCGGTTCGACCATACGGCGATCTATCTTCTGATTGCGGGGACCTATACGCCGGTTTGTTTGTTGATGCTGGGCGGATGGCGGGGATGGGCGATTTTGGGCGTCGAGTACGGTCTCGCCGTGCTGGGGATCTGCGCGACGCTTTTCTGGAAATCGGCGCCCGATTGGGTGCGCGTGGCGCTCTATATTATCATGGGCTGGCTGATCACGCTGGCGCTCGCGCGGCTGCGTTCGTCGCTGCCGCCGGGCATCGTGGACTGGCTCATCGCGGGCGGCGTGATCTATACGCTGGGCGCGGTGGTGTTCGCGCTGGACCGGCCTCATTTGCTGCCCGGAAAGTTCAGCGCGCATGACCTCTGGCATCTGTTCGTTCTCGGTGGGAGCGCCTGCCATTTCGTCATGATGGCGCGATTTGTGACCTCCTAGAAATGCTGGGAAATTCGGCGAAAAATTGGTGGTTTCAATTGTTCTTTCGCGTGGTATACTGTGTGCGATATCGGGGCTAGTCTCGATTGCCTTTTTACGGTTCAACTTGCTGCCCGAATCTGTGACGCCCCGGCCCTTTCGCTCCGCGGATCGAGTCCCGAGACTTTCACAACAGGCCGTCTTGCTACGTCCGATCAAGGCCAGTATATCACTCTCTCGCATTACGCGATCCGTGTTTCGAAAGGAGCCATTCGAATGGCGACCAAACTTTACGTAGGCAATTTGAGCTATCAGACCACCGACCAGGAACTGAACGATATGTTCGCCGAGATCGGCAACGTCGTCAGCGCCCAGGTCGTGACCGACCGCTACACGGGCCAGTCCCGCGGCTTCGGCTTCGTCGAAATGGCGAGCGAAGATGAGGCTCAGCAGGCGATCACCGCGATGAACGGCAAGACCGTCGGCAATCGCGCCCTGACCGTCAACGAGTCCAAGCCCCGCGAAGGCGGCGGCGGCGGCGGCAGCCGTGGCGGCAGCGGCGGTGGTTATGGCGGCGGTGGCGGCGGCAGCCGTGGCGGCAGCGGCGGTGGCGGTG
>NZ_JBDSQY010000020.1:0-26283 GCF_039929585.1 Capsulimonas sp. | reverse complement strand
CAAGGGAGGGGTCGGCCGAAGGCCGGGGGTGGGTCACCCGGAGGGTGGCGCGAAGCGACGGGGTGGGTCACGCAGGACGGTCACATAGGGGATAAGTCTCTACCGAGCCTTCTTATGCGCCTGCTCCCACCGGATCGCCCAGATCGAGCGCTGTCGCACGCGGGGCTTCCATGCTGGCCGCTTGGCGACGACGCGCTTCACTACAGGTTTGACAACTGGTTTCACCTTAGTTCCCACAGGTTTCATGACCGGCTTCGTCGTAGGCGCCACAGGCTTCGGTGTGACGGCGACCGGTTTTCGCGTAGGAGTGACAGTGGCCGGTTTCGGTGCGACCGGCTTCGGATGCACCGCAATGGGCGCTGTCGTGGCCGGAGCGGGCATTGGAGCAGTCATTGGCGGCGTTGTAGCGCTCGCCGTCGGCGGGGCGCTGTGCGCGGCGGCTTCGCGCTGTTTCGCCAGGGCTAATTGTTTGCGATCCCAATCGATCGCCCAGCGGTTGCGCTTGACCAGACGTCCGTTCTTCCAGGTGTAGGTGCGGACGGAATTGTTCTCACCCTCGCTGTCCGGGATCTGAGGCGCGTCGGGCTGAGGCGCAACGGCGTTCCCAGGCACGACGACCACATGGTGCGGCACGGTCGTCGGTTTGGCCGGAGGCGCGGTGACGGTCACGGCGGGCGTTGGCGTGGGGATGACCGCGATGGGCGTGGGCGGAGGTGTTTTGATTGTTGTCGGCGCCGCAGCGATCGGGTGCGTCGGAACCGGCGCTGGGATAGGAACTGGGACGCCGGGGTGTGGCGCCGGTGTGGCGGCCACGGGATGCGCGGCAGGTTTCGGCTTGGGGGCGCTTACCTGCGGCGTGGGGAGTATCGCGGTCGCTTCGACACTCGGCGTAGGGAGGGTGGGGATTAGACGCGCGTGGGGCCAATCCAGGGCGACTCGGACACCGAAGAGGCTGACGACGGCAAGCGTCGCGAGTACGTATCGCATGGTGGGGTTCGCGAACTCACCGGCGAGCACTGGGATCAGGCGCGACATGCCGCCGCCTATGAGCAGCGCGAAGATCGGCGCCAGCGGCGGCCAGGATTGTCCCGGCTGTACGTAGTAAAAGAGGGATTCCGCGGCGATGTAAAGAACTGTCCACACGATGAACGGCAGCCAGCGCTGACGACGCATCGGTTCGCCCAGCTCCGCCAGGAACGGCCAGAGGAACCATGCGAGCACGGCGTTGCCGCCCAGCATGGCCTGCTCGATGAGATAGGGATTGACGCCGATCATGAGCCGGGGCGGCGTGTAGCGCAGGCTGTAGGCCAGCAGTGCGCCCAGAGCTGTTGTAATGAGAAACAAGCCGATGGGGCGCCAGCGCAGACGTGAGTCGTCGTCCGGAGGCGGCATGCAGAGCAGGGCTGCCCCGAGCAACAGTCCATCGGGACGGATCACGGACGCCACCGCCGCGAGCAATGCGGCGGCGATCAGCTGCCCGCCCGCCATGGCGGCGAGCGCGCCGACCGAAAGAAGTGTGAAGATGGCGGTGGCGGGATGGCCGATCAAGCTGCCGCTGTAGGTAAGGCTGACCGCGAGCAGAACGCCGGCGATGACGCCAGTGGAGCGGTCGCGTGTTCGCCAGCCGATAAAGTAAAGTCCGGCGACTGTCGCGGCTGCGGCGAAAGGGCCAATGTCGCCCAAGGCGTCGCTGCCGAAGCGGATCACGGTGGCCGCCAGGCTCAGGATCGCGAGGGTCGTCAGCCATAATGTATCGACCGGGCGGAAGCGCGGACGCGGGGATCTCGGCGCAAACGCGCGGCGCGAAAAGCCGCGCGCGGGCATGGAGGAACCAGGGTGGCTGTTTTGTGTCATAATTGGGTCGTTCGAATAAAACCGGTCGCTTGCTTGCTTGAATGCGAGAAAAAACGCAAGCGCTTCAAAAATCATAACACAGGCGTCGGCGGAGTGTCAACAATTTTATGAAAGCTCTCATTCTTAGCGGCGGTCGTGGAACCCGTTTGCGGCCGATTACGCATACCAGCGCCAAGCAGTTGGTGCCGGTTGCGAACAAGCCAATTCTCTTTTACGCTATCGAAGCGATCAAAAACGCAGGCATTACGGACATCGGGATTATCGTTGGCGATACCCATGCCGAGATCCGAAAAGCGTGCGGCGACGGCGCGCAGTGGGGCGTACACATCACTTATCTTCCCCAGGACGCCCCGCTCGGCCTTGCGCACGCCGTCAAAATCTCCGAGGAATTCATGGCCGGCGAGCCGTTCGTCATGTATTTGGGCGACAATCTTGTCAAGGACGGCATTACTGCGCTGGTGGACGACTTCCGGGCCGAAGGGTATAATGCCCAAATCTTACTCGCGCACGTCAAGAACCCGACCGAGTTCGGAGTAGCCGAGCTCGATGGGGGGCGTGTCGTTCATTTGGTCGAAAAGCCCAAGGAGCCGAAAACAGACTTGGCGCTGGTGGGCGTTTATATGTTCGACGCCAGTATCTTCAAAGCCGTGAACAGCATCCAGCCATCGCCACGCGGCGAACTGGAAATCACGGACGCGATCCAGTATCTGATCGACAACGGCTACAAAGTCCATTCGCATGTCATCGGCTCCTGGTGGAAAGACACCGGGAAGCTGGACGACATGCTGGAAGCCAACCGGATCGTCCTGGATGGTTTGGAAGCGTACTGCGCGGGTGAAGTGGACGACGCTTCCAGCTTGCTGGGCAAGGTCCATGTCGGCAAGGGCGCTCGAATCATCAACTCCGTCGTGCGCGGCCCGGCGATCATTGGCGAGAATACGCTCGTCGAAAACGCGTATATCGGCCCATTTACCAGCGTCTACTATGGCTGCACGATTAAGAACTGCGAGATCGAGCATTCGATCGTGCTGGAAAAGAGCGAAATCGTCGATCTCGGCACACGCGTTGAGGACAGCCTGATCGGCAAGAACGTAAAAGTCGGTAGCACGACGCGCAAGCCGAAGGCGTATCGCTTTATGCTCGGAGACAATTCCGAGGTCAGTGTCATACAGTAGGGGCCTGCGTGACCCACCCCGTCGCTTCGCGCCACCCTCCGGGTGACCCACCCCCGGCCTTCGGCCGACCCCTCCCTTGAAGCAGGGAAGGGTGGGAAAGAGATTCTCGGACGAAAGCCGCTATCGACTTCGATCCTAACTACCCTTCCCAGCTTCAAGGGAGGGGTGGCCGAAGGCCGGGGTGGTAGAACATGGAAAGGGCGGAAAGCAGGCCCGCAAATTTCGACAGCAGGCGCTTTGGCGCATTCAGGAAGGAAACATCGATCGATGGCGGATCCAATCACCACGGCCTCCGGGCTGCAATATGAAGACATTACGGTCGGCGAGGGCGCGAGCCCGCAGGCCGGACAGACCGTCACCGTGCACTATACCGGCACACTGACCGACGGCTCTAAGTTCGACTCATCGCGCGACCGCGGCACGCCGTTCAATTTTAAGCTGGGCGTTGGTCAGGTCATCAAGGGCTGGGACGAAGGCGTTGCGACCATGCAGGTCGGCGGACGTCGCATCCTCACTGTTCCGGGCGACCTGGCGTACGGCCCTCGCGGATATCCCGGCGTGATCCCGCCCAACGCGACCCTGGTGTTCGACGTCGAACTGATCAGCTTCCAGTAAAGGCGGCGTCATGACCCTGGCCCCAAGCGACCTCGGTCCCGAGTTCCGGGACATGGTCACGACACAGCAATACGATCCTGCGCCCCGGATCGATGGGATTCGTCTCATCGATCTGCGGCTCATGTCCGACGATGGCGGCTCCTTCGCCGAACTCGTTCGTTTGGACGAAGAGGGAAACCTCGAAGGTGTCCCTGGCTTCAAAGTGCGGCAATCGTCCTATTCACTCATGCTGCCGGGCGCCATCAAGGCGTTTCATCTCCACTACAATCAGGAAGACGTCTGGTTTGTCCCTCCGACCGATCGGATCCTTGTCGGCCTGATCGATGCGCGTAAAGATTCTCCGTCCTATAACGTGCGCATGAGAATTGCGATGGGCGGCGGCAAAACGCAGCTGCTTTATATCCCGCGAGGCGTCGCGCACGGCGCCGCCAATCTCACGGCGCAGCCCGCTGTGATCTTCTATTACGTCAATCAGCATTTCTCGCTTGCCGACCCCGACGAGCGCCGCCTTCCATGGGACGCAGGCGGCAAGGATTTCTGGGAAATGACGCGAGGTTAGTCCATGTCCTTCCCCACCGTCTACTGGCCCGCCTGGGATTCCGACGCCACGTTCTTCCCAGGGGTGGAACTTCCTCCCGCCAGCGAAGGCCGCTTGTGGGCCGTGCTGACATTTGTTTTTTACGGCGCCAAGATCGTCCTTGCCGATATCACCGACCGGGGCTATTGCATTCCGTCAGGAAAGATCGAGGCGGGGGAGACGATCGTCGAAGCAGCGGAGCGTGAGATTTTTGAGGAAACCGGCGTACGATTGCGCGAGAACCGGCTGCGTCTGATTGGCTGTTACCTGCTGACGCCGCGCAGCGGCGCGAAGGCGGGGGAGGCGCGTTACTGCCCGGTGTTCGTGGCGGAAGCCGTCGGGTTCGAGCCGATCCCCGAAGGCTCGGAGTCGCGGGGCGTGTTCCTCGCCCAGATCGAAGACATCGCCGACCTCTACTTTTTCTGGGACGACCTCATGGCCGCCGTGTTCGAATATGCTGGCGAGCAGCACGAATATCTCATGCCCAGCGGCGTGGCGATGGCCTCGCTGACGGCGGAATAGCCCCTCACCCTCGGTCCCTCTCCCGGAGGAGAGGGATGTCCAATGGCAAGCGCCTAACGTGGATTCGCACAATGGTGAATGCTTCAGCTCTATCCTTGATAAAATTAAGATTTCCCACGTGAAACACGTTTTGGCCCCGACCTTTGGACATCCCTCTCCTCCGGGAGAGGGACCGAGGGTGAGGGCCTCTACTGCACCGAAGAAATCACCTGGCTCAATTCGCTGGGCGAGATATTTCCCACCAACACCAATTTTCGACCACCCTGTGCGCGCGTTATCGCACCGATGCGCTTGCCGCCGAACTTGGGGCCTATGGTCCCGTCGTCCACTACTTGGAAGAGGGAGATGACGCTGATGCCGTTGTTATAGCGCAGCACGATCATGCTCTTGCCTCGGAAATTCCCGACCGATGCCGCTTGGAACCGGTATCCCGGCGGCAGATACGTGGGCTGATGCGCGGAGAAACCAGCCTTCATCTCCGCTTCGCCGACCGTACGGAAGGGCTTGTCGGCGCTGAGCTGCTTGATCTGGGGATGCCGATTTTGTCCGGGAGCGTCAAACGCATCCGCCGAGATTGATGGACTGATCGCAATCGTTGTGAAGAACGACGACGAGCGGCGCTGTCCGGTGGCGTCGTACTGTTCGATCTTGAGCTGCGCGCCAGTCGCCGCGTCCACCCAGAGACGCCGCCAAGGGCTGGGCTGGCCATTGGCGGACTTGACGTCGATAATCGTACAGGGTCTGGAGGCAATCGTGTCCTGACCTTGAATGGTGACGGTCACTGCTCCGCGCTTGGCTTGTTCGATGACGGTATGGATCCGTTTGCGCAGGCGCTGCACGCGGGACGGTCCGACTTCCAGGATGTTGTTCTTTGGCCGGTAATGCCAGTAGGACTTGCCGTTGTCCACAATACTTTCACCCGCCAGCCGCTCCGGCCGCGTGTAATCGATACGAAACGCCTGATCGCCGTTGCGCAGCACATGCTGTTCCGACGAGATATCCAAGCCGTCGCGCGACACTGCGGTAATTTGCGTTCCCTCAAAGACAAGCGATGTCTCCGCCTGGAGCAGGCGCTGCAGCACCGCGATGGGCGCGGCCTCCGGCGTGCGGTGTGCGAAACGGCGCGGGCGGGGCGTCGGGGTATGACGTCCGGCCTGCGCGTCGGCGAGATTTGGCGCGAGCAGGATCAAGCCGCCGAGCATTGTGAAGGCAATTCGCGATGCACGGGTCAAAAGATGCGGATGTGTGACGGTCATTAGAAATTTGCTTCTTCGGAAAGACTGACGGCGCTCGGCGCAGCGGGCGCTTTCGAGTCGAACTGCTGCGAGAGGTTCTGTGCGGACCAGTCGTCGAGCGGCTGGGCCGAGACATCGGAGCGATGCTGCTCGATGCACTGGGCGACCATGGCTCCGTCATCGGTCTGCGCCTGAGGAGGCGTGATGGCTGGCGGCGCGATATGGGGTGAGAAGAACACGGCCACACCCATGGCGGCGGCCACGCCGCAAACCGCCAGGCCGGGGCGGAGCGCCTGCTGTGGCGTGAAGAAGAGATTGTCCAGCGCTCGTCTCCACGCGGGCTTCGCCGCTGCGACGCGCTGGGCCTCCGCGAGACGCGCCGCCAGAACAGTGTCGAAGGCGGCTGAGGTCTGCCGGCGCGGCAGTGCGGCGACGCCCTGGGAGATGACCTTCATTTCCTGAGCGAAGGTTCGGCACGAGGCGCATTCCGCGAGGTGGCTCTCCACTTGGCTGCTTTGCGCGGGGGGGAGAAGCCCGTCCGAATGCTCCGAGATCATCGGCCTGAAGTTTTTACACGGATTGCTCATGTTATTCCTGATTCAAATAATCGGACAGCCGTTTGCGCAGCTGCAGTCTGGCGTTGAAAAGGCGCGATTTCACGGTGCCGACCGGAATTTCTAGGACGCGCGCAATTTCTTCGTAAGACATTTCTTCTAAGTCGTAAAGGAGCACCACCGAGCGAAGCTTGTCCGGCAGATGCGTCAGCGCGATTTCGATCTGCGCCGACATTTCGCTGCTCGCCAAAAGCCGCTGCGGCTCGTAGGTCGCGTCCGGGACTTCGCGGTCCGGTCCCGCCCTTTCGCCGGTATCGTCCGTTTCATCTAAAGAATAGGCGATCGCCTGATGCTTTTTTCGCCTTCGGAAATGATCGATACAAAGATTGCTCGCGATCCGGAAGACCCAGGTATTCAAGCTCGACTGCTGCCGGAACGATCCCAGAGACTGGTACATCCGGATAAACACTTCTTGCGTGATGTCTTCGGCGTCGTCGTCGTTGCCCATCATGCGGCAGACGTAGTTATAGATCTTATTCTTGTAGCGTGCGACCACTTCCGCAAACGCGGCCTCGTCGCGGCGCCGGCAGCGTTCGATCAGCGTGGAGTCCGCAAACCCCGCGCGCATTACCTGAGCAGTCGCCATAGCGTTCCGTCTGTCCATCCGGTGATTAATCTGCCCTTTAAGACGCGCAGTGCGACACGATGTTCAAAAAAAACTGACGCACAGAATTGGGATTTTCGTATTGAAGCAGGAATATGGCGCCAGATGCTTGAAATTATACCGTATAATCATTAGACCCGGCGGCGAATGCCTGGCCCTCCATGGCTCCGGCCGCCTGAGGAAGTTTTGAAGACAGCAATGAACCGATCGATTTACGGAGGACAACCCATGACCACGGACAGCGGACGGCGATACACCGCCAACCGGCGTACGATTTCTCGCACAGCCGCGACACTGATCGCGACGGCTGCACTAGGCGCTTCGTTCGCCACGCAAGCCATGGCGGCGGCCGAGCACACTCTGGCCGGTATCCGTGTCTTCAGCACGTCGAGCGCGGTTTTGCGCAAATATGGCAGCCCGGATGAAGTGCGTGTCGGACAGCTGACGACCGGCGGAGCCCCGGCGGGCGGCGCCGCTGGAGCGGGAGGCCCTGGCGGCTATCCCGGCTCGGGCGGTCCCGGCCGAGGCGGCGCCAGCTACCCCGGCGCAGGCGGGGGCGGCGCGAGTTATCCCGGCGCAGGCGGTGAAAGCGGAGCCCCTGGCCAGCTTCCCGGTCTTCCCGGCGGCGATGGAGAATCGGGCAGCCCTACCGGCTATCCTGGCGCAGGCGGCCCTAGCGGCTACCCTGGTTCGGGTGGTCCTGGCGGCGGCTACCCCGGCGCGGGCGGCGGCGGCAGCCAGAGCGGCATGGCCGTGGCTCAGAGAAATAGCGTCACCTGGATTTACGATCGTCCCGACGGCGGCTCGCTGGAGTTCACCATGTCCTCCGACGGCCGTGTCGTACAGATCCACGCCTCCGGGTTCAAGGGCGCTGTCCGCACCGATAAGGGCGTGGCGCTGGGAATGAGCTTGGCGCAGGTCAACGCCAAGTATGGCTATCCGGAATCTCAGTTCATCACCGGTAAGATCCTGACGGAAACCTACACCGAGCGTTCGCACGCCGCCTTCCAGTTCTACAACGGAAAGCTGGTTGGTATTATCGTCGCGGCCGTCGAATAAAGTAAGATCGGCGGCGGGCTGGGAATTATGGCCGATCGAAGCGAGATCGACGATGTGCGCGCTCGGACCGACATCGTCTCGGTCGTCGAACAATATGTCACTCTGAAACGGGCGGGCAGGAACCTGAAAGGTCTCTGCCCGTTCCATAATGAGAAGTCGCCGTCGTTCCAGGTCAATCCGGATCTAGGCATCTGGCGGTGCTTTGGCCAATGCGGCGAAGGCGGCGACGTCATTAAGTTCGTGCAGAAGATCGAGAACCTCTCCTTTCAAGAAGCGCTGGAGCGATTGGCGCTCGCCGCCGGAGTCACCCTTTCACGCGGACAAAACCAGTATCATCACTCTGCTGAGCCCAGCGAGCGCGACCGAATATACAAGGTAAATGCGCTGGCGACTCGCTATTACCAGGATATGCTTAAGCGCTCGCCCGTGGCGCAGGAATATCTGGAGAAGCGCGGGATCGCCCACGCCGCTCAGGAAGCCTTTTTGATCGGCTTTGCCCCCGACAGCTGGGATGGTCTCGTCACGCACCTGGCGCAGCAGCGCGTGCCGGCGGCTGATGCGGAACTGGCGGGATTGGTTTCAAAATCGGATCGGGGTGGGTATTTTGACAAACTGCGAGGCCGTCTGATTTTCCCGATCTTAGATGTTCAGGAACGCCCTGTCGCGTTCGGTGGACGTTTGATCGAGGAAGCGAAGCCCGGACAGCCAAAATACTGGAACTCGCCGGAAACGCCGGCGTTCGTGAAGAGCCGCACACTGTACGGTTTGTGGCGTGCGCGCAAGGCGATTGCGGAGCGCGGTCAAGCGGTGATTGTCGAGGGCTACACAGACGTCGTGGCGGCCCACCAGGCCGGTTTCGAGAACGTGATTGCGACCCTGGGAACATCGCTCACCGAAGAGCATGTGAAAGTATTGGCGCGACTGGCCCAATCCGTGGTATTATCCTTTGACGCCGACTCCGCGGGACTACAAGCAGCGTTCCGTGCGGCGAAGATTTTTGAGGCTCAGGAAATCGAGGTCAAGGTTTTAAATCTCCCCGTTGGGGAGGATCCGGACAGCCTCTTGAAGGCCGGCCGGCGCCAGACATTTTTGGAAGCCGTGGAGCGCGCGGCGCCGATGATGGAGTATCGTATCCGCCAGCTCGTACAAACGATGCCCCATGATACTGACGCCGAGCGAGTGGCGCTGTTTCGGAAGGCGCTTCCGGTGCTTGCAAGCGTTACCAGCGTGATCGAGCGGGAGCCGTACATTCGTATACTCGCGCCTTACCATCCGCAGTACTCAAATGGGACAGCTTACGCGGAAGACCAGATTCGTGAGGACGTGAAGGCATACCAGAGCGGTCATGCGAACCCGGACGCCGCCGTGCAGCATGCGCCGCCCAGCGGTGAGACGAATGCGTACCGCCGTCCCACCGAACCGGCGGCGGGCCGCACCGGTGTCGCTGAGCGGCAACTGCTGCAAGCCCTGGTTTCCGGCGACCCGGAACTATCGCTGTACGTTTATGGTTCAATACGTCCGGAGGCTTTCGTCAATCCAGAGATGCAGGTAATCGCCGACAGGCTTTATGCGCAGTACGCCCGGACCGGATCATTTGACGCCGCCGTTCTGGTCGGAGAGTTGGAAGACGCGAACCAGCAGAACGTATTGACTGCCCTGTTGATGGGTGATAAGGCGCCGCTAAATTTGAAGGCGCTTGAGGACAGCGTCAGTCACCTCAAAAATAAAATCGATAATCTCGAACGCGATAAGCTTCGTGAGCGTATTAATAGTGGAAACGCGACTGCGGAAGATGTGAAGAAATTCCAGCTTCTGCATGGCAGGCTGAAGGGGACCGAGCGCGCCTTGGACGCCTAGGAATAGGGGAAGTACATGGCGCCGACAAAGGAAATTTGCGATGTGGCAACCGAGTCTGTGATGAGCAACGATTCGAAAATCTCCGGCAGCGACAATATCCAGCGACTGCTCAGCCAGGGCCGGCAAAACGGCGCCGTGACTTACGATGAGATCAGCGACGTCATGGGAAACCAGACGGAAGTCGGCGTTGACCAGCTCGAAGACGTTTTGCAGTTTCTCTCGGATGAGGGCGTGCAGGTCGTCAACAAAGCCAAGGAATACGCCTCCGCCGCCGGCGCTGAAGATGTCCGTCTGCGCGACGACAGCGCTTCTACCCTCGCCGACGCTGATGTCGCTGAGGAAGAGCTGTCCGCGATGGAGGGGATGCCCCTCGACGACTCCGTCCGAATGTGGCTGCGTGAGATCGGCCGCACCCATCTGCTGTCGCTCGAAGAAGAGATCCGACTCGCCAAGCGCATCGAGCGCGGTGACAACGAAGCCAAGGAAATTCTGACCCAGGCGAACTTACGTCTCGTTGTCTCAATCGCCAAACGGTACACGCTGCGCGGCATGTCCTTCCCCGATTTGATCCAGGAAGGCAACATTGGCCTGATCCGCGCCGTCGAGAAGTTCGATTACCGTAAGGGATATAAGTTCAGCACCTACGCTACCTGGTGGATCCGCCAGGCAATCACCCGCGCCATCGCCGACCAGGGCCGCACGATCCGCATCCCGGTCCATATGGTCGAGACGATCAATCGCCTCGTCAAGACGAGCGGCCAGCTCCTGCAAGAACTTGGTCGCGAGCCGACTTTGGAAGAACTGGGCAAGGAACTCGAACTCCCGATCGAGCGCGTCTCCGAAATTATTCGCATCGCCCCCGAACCGCTGTCGCTGGAAACGCCTATCGGCGAAGAGGAAGACAGTCACCTTTCGGACTTCCTTCAGGATAACGATTCTACGTCGCCCACGGAATCCGCGACGTTTGTCGTGCTCCGTGAGAAGATCGAGGAAGCGCTGGATCAGCTGACCACCCGCGAGCGCGACGTTCTTAAAATGCGCTTCGGTCTCGACGACGGCTACCCGCACACGCTGGAAGAAGTCGGCAAGCACTTCCAGGTGACCCGCGAGCGTATCCGTCAGATCGAGGCGAAGGCCCTCAAGAAACTGCGCCACCCGAACCGCTGCCGCCGGCTGCGGGATTATATTGAGTAGAGAGAAATGAGAAAGCGCCTTCGTCGAGAGACGGAGGCGCTTTTTTGGTGTTGTGCGGATGCCCGGAGATTGTCCCTCCGCCCCAATTCTGGGGGACCTGATTTCGGACAACGGCATTTTCAGCTCCCCCAGAATTGGGGCGGAGGGGCCATCCTAATCCTGTGGGAGCGGAGGGGCGAAACACCCACTCGAATTGGGTTGGAGGGGCGTTCTCATTTACTTCCCAGGATGGGGCTAACGCGGAATAGGCCTCTAATTCGCAAACTCATCCCGCGCCGCGCGCGTCATCAATTCTTCGACGGCCACCGCCGCCGACACGCCTTCATGGAGTACAGAATTGATCGCCGCGAAAACGGGTGTCTGGACTTGGTAACGACGACTGAGCACCTGGGCGGCGCGTGCGGTGGCGATGCCTTCGGCGGATTGGTGCAGCTCCCCTAAGATCTCTTCCACCGATTTGCGCTGGGCGAGGCCGAGTCCCACACGGTAGTTGCGCGAGAGGCGGGAGCCAGCGGTCGCCATGAGGTCGCCGACGCCGGAGAGGCCGAGGAAGGTGAGCGCCTTGCCGCCGGTGGCGACGCCGAGCTGGGTCATCTCGATCAGGCCGCGCGACATCAAAGCGGCTTTGGTGTTGTCGCCGAAGCCGAGGCCGTCCGAGATGCCGCCGCCGATGGCGAGCACATTCTTTAATGCGCCGCCCAGCTCTACACCCTTCACATCGGTGTTGGTGTAGACGCGGAAGCTGCGCTCGGTCATCAGCATTTCCTGTGCGCCGCGGGCGATCTGCGGGTCGTAGCTCGCGACTACGGTCGCGGTCGGGACGCCGCGCGAAAGTTCTACGGCGAGGTTGGGGCCGGAGAGCACGGCCAGCCCGGCGTAGGGGATGTCGCTGAGCAGCGTGCTGATCTGCTCGGAAGTCGTGAAACCGGTATCGGCTTCCAGCCCTTTACAGGCGCTGAGGACGCTGGCGCGCGGATGGAGAAACTCGGCGGCGTCGGAAACGACAGCGCGCACGCCATCGGAGGCCACAGCGACGATCACCCATTGCGCGTCGTGCACGGCTTCCTTCATGGACGCGGTGGGAAACACCGTCTCGCCCAGAGGTGTGTTCGGCAGATACTTTGGATTGCGTCCCTGGGCCTTGATCGCCTCGATCAGCTCGCTGTCGCGGTCCCACAGGGCGACATGGTATCCCTTGCCGCCGATAAGATACGCCAGCGCGCTGCCCCAGCTGCCGGCGCCCAGAATGGCGATTCGCTCTTGTTCCATCTTGATTTTACTCCCCGTTAACTTTGCGCGGCGCACGGCGATTGCCGGCGCGGGGCGCCGCGCTTATTATAGCGGAAAGGCGGGTGGGGGTGCAAGAGAGCAATGCGAGGCAGGACAAAACAGGGCGCCGAGAAAATATTATATTAATTTCCACAGGGGCTCTTGACATTGCGGTTCTACTATGGTAGCATGTACGTTCGTGCGTTGGCACAGGAGGTCTAGGTTTGAAAGAGATTCAGCACACTACAAAGCAAACTGCCCACGTAGTGGATGTCCCCAACCTCGTTGAACTTCAACTCGATTCCTACCGTTGGTTCCTGGAAGAGGGACTGAAAGAGCTATTCGAGAGTTTTTCCCCGATTACAGATTTTACCGGCAATCATTCCATTGAGCTCGTTGCGTTCTCCCTGGGTGAGCCGAAGTATGACATTAATGAATGCCGTGCGCGTGACGTCACGCTCGAGTCGCCGATCAAGGCTCGGGTGCGTTTGTCGTCGAGCGGCAGCGAGGTAATTGAAAGCGAAGTTTACCTGGGCGATCTTCCGCTCATGACGGACAAGGGAACGTTCGTCATCAACGGCGCCGAGCGCGTCGTCGTCTCTCAGCTGGCCCGCTCGCCCGGCGTGTATTTCAAGGATACCCTTGACTTCTCCGGTCGCCAGCTCTACTTTGCCACGATCATCCCCAGCGAAGGCGCCTGGGTGGACGTGGAGACGGACGCGTCGGACGCGATCACCGTGCGCATCGGACAGACGCGTAAGTTCCCGATCACGACGCTTCTGCGGGCGCTGAATCTCTTCCCGATCGCTTCGCCCGACGGCGTGCGCGAAGTTCCGTGGAAGGAACTGAGCGGCAAGCTGCTGGCGTCGCCGATCGTCGATCAAGATACGGGCGAAGTTCTGCTCGAAGCCGGCGTGACCGTCGGCGTGCAGGAGATGCGTAAGATTGAGAAGGCTGCTCTTCCTGAGTTCTTCGAAGTCGAGCTGCCGTCGACCCCCTGCGACTCGACCACGGACATCCTGAAGCTCTTCGCCGAGCCGGAAATGATCCTGCACCCGAGCCGTGAAACGATCTTCAACAAGTTCCTGACCGATCTGGAAGTGCTGGAGTTCGATGACGACGGCAAGCCCGTTCTCAACGACGACGGCTCGCCCCGCAACAGCCGCCCGCGCAAGCGGTCGCCGTATGCAGGCCAGGACATTCAGGATGCTTCGGGTAAGGCGATCGTCAAGGCCTACGAGAAGATCGACAAGGAAGCCGCGCGTAAGATCGAGGCACTGGGTCTGGACTCACTGGAAATCGTCTACATCAATAACTATATTGTTGCGACGCTCGACCAGGAAGGCACCGCCGTCTACAGCAAGGAAACGGCGCTGATCGATATCTACCGGAAGATCCGTCCGGGCGATCCGGCCACGCCGGAATCCGCGCGCTCGCTGATCAACTCGATCTTCTTTGATTCGCGCCGCTACGACCTCGCGAAGGTCGGACGGCACAAGATGAACAAGAAGCTGAAGCTGTCCCTGCCGCTCAGCATCCGCAACATCACCAAGGAAGACGTGATCGCGATCATGCGCTACGTCGTCACCCTTTCCCTGGGCGACGGTACGGTAGACGACATCGACCACTTGGAAAACAAGCGCGTCCGCTCCATCGGCGAACTTCTTTATTCGCAGCTTCGCCTCGGCTTCCTCCGCATGGAGAAAGTCGCCAAGGAGCGTATGACGAGCCTGGACAGCGAGAACATTCTGCCGCAGGTCATCTTGAGCGTCAAGCCGATCTCGGCGTCGATCAAGTCGTTCTTCGGTTCTTCGCAGCTGTCCCAGTTCATGGACCAAACGAACCCGCTCGCCGAACTGACGCACAAGCGTCGTCTTTCGGCGCTCGGACCGGGCGGTTTGAGCCGGCAGTCCGCGAAGCTCGAAGTCCGCGATGTTCACCACTCGCACTACGGCCGTATCTGCCCGATCGAGACGCCGGAAGGACCGAACATCGGTCTAATCGGAAGCCTCGCGGTGCATGCCCGTGTCGACCAGTTCGGGTTTATTGAAACTCCGTACCGTCGCGTCATCGGCGGCAAGGTCACGAACGATCTGGACTGGCTGCCCGCCGACGGCGAGCACCACTTCAAGATCGCTCCGGCAAGCGTGCGTTTGAATCCGGACAACACGTATGTGGAGGCCCTGGTCCAGGTCCGTAACCAGAACCAGTACCCGCTGATCAAGGCGACCGAAATCGACTACATGGACGTTTCGCCGCAGCAGATCGTTTCTGTCGCGACTGCCATGATCCCGTTCCTGGAGAACGATGACGCCAACCGCGCGCTGATGGGCTCGAACATGCAGCGCCAGGCCGTCCCGACCCTGCGTCCGGATGCGCCTGTCTGTAAGACGGGTATGGAGCGCCGCGCTGCGGTCGACTCCGGCGCCGTCATCGTCGCTCTGCGCTCGGGTATCGTCAAGCGCGTCACCGCCGAGGAGATCGTCGTGATCGCCGAGGAAGACGGCGGCGAGGATACGTATCGTCTGCTGAACATGCTTCGATCCAACCAAGCGACTTGTATCACGCAGCGTCCGATCGTGAGTAACGGTCAGCGCGTTCGCGACGGTCAGGTCATGGCGGACGGTCCGTGCACCGATCAGGGCGAGCTGGCCCTCGGACAGAACGTGCTCGTCTCGTTCGTTCCGTGGAACGGCTACAACTTCGAGGACGCCATTCTTCTTTCGCAGCGTCTGGTCCGCGACGACGTCTTCACCTCGATCCACATCGAGAAGTATGAAGTCGAAGCCCGCGACACGAAGCTGGGACCGGAAGAGATCACGCGCGACATTCCGAATGTCGGTGAGGACGCTCTGAAGGACCTGGACGAGAACGGCATCATTCGCATCGGCGCTGAAGTTCGCCCCGAGGATATTCTCGTCGGCCGCGTTGCTCCGAAGGGGCAGGGCGAACTGACGGCGGAAGAGCGGTTGATCATCGCGATCTTCGGCAAGAAGGCGGAAGAAACCCGCGACGTCTCGCTGCGCGTTCCGCACGGCGAAAAGGGCAAGATTGTCGACGTCAAGGTCTTCTCTCGCTTCAAGTACAAGGACAAGAAGGGCCGCGTCTTCAACTTCTCGAAGCGGCCGGATAGCCTGCACTCGGAAGATTGGGACGGAGAGCTGGAGCGGCTGCCCGGAGACGAGCTGTCCGCCGGCGTCAATATGCTGGTCCGTGTCTATATCGCCCAAAAGCGAAAGGTCATGGAAGGCGACAAGATGGCGGGACGCCACGGTAACAAGGGCGTCATCTCCAAGATCCTTCCGCAGGAAGACATGCCGTTCCTTCCGGACGGCACGCCGGTGGACATCGTTCTGAACCCGCTTGGCGTTCCGGGACGTATGAACATCGGACAGATCCTGGAAACGCACTTGGGTCTGGTCGGAAAAGCGATGGGCTGTTCGTTCGTCAATCCGATCTTTGAAAGCGCGACGGAAAGCGAGATCCTGAACGACATTGGCGATTACGCCGAGATGCTGCGCAACGATAAGCTGCGCACATATGTCGAGAAGGAGCTTCGGCTCGATCTGGAAGCCACGAAGAAGGACAAGGTTGAGGTGCTGCTCGAGAAGCTGCTCGCCAAGCTTGGAACTTTGGATGCGGTTCGCCTGGAGCGGATCGCCGCGCATGTCGGCGCTGAGCCGGCCGTGATGCTGCCCGAGGACTACGACGGCGATATGTCGTCCCTCGATAGCGACGAAGAGACGGGCGAAATCCAGCTGACGAAGATCGAAGGTTACGACCTGAACTCGATCGTCGAGAAGATCAAGACCAACGTCTGGCGCCGCAGCGGCATCATCGAGGAATCGGCGAAGTCGTGGGTGCGTGACGGTCTGAGCGGAGATTTCTTCACTCACCCGGTCACCATCGGCCAGATCTACATGCTGAAGCTCGCTCACCTTGTCGACGACAAGATCCACGCGCGTTCGACCGGTCCGTACTCGCTCGTTACCCAGCAGCCGCTGGGAGGCAAGGCGCAGTTTGGCGGCCAGCGCTTCGGAGAGATGGAAGTGTGGGCGCTGGAAGCTTACGGCGCGGCGTACACGCTTCAGGAAATCCTGACGATCAAGTCGGACGACGTTCTGGGCCGCGTCAAGACCTACGAATCCATCGTCAAGGGCGATGCGATGCTGGAGCCCGGCGTTCCGGAATCGTTCAAGATTCTGGTCAACGAGCTTCAGTCGCTTGGCTTGAAGGTGGCTGTCGAAGACGATCAGGAGCACGAGATCGACCTGAAGGACAAAGAAGAAGACTACGGCGACAGCGAAGGACGCGGCCGTGGACTGCGCCCGAGACTCCCTCGCGCCGAAGCCGAAGCGGAAGCTTTGTTCGGCGGCTAGTTCTGAAATCGCTCCCGCGACCTAATCGCGGGAGCAAAAACGAGAGATCTGATTTCCGGCAACCCATAATCCTGCCGGGGAGCCTTCCGTCCCTTCTGGGGCGGAAGGTTTTCCTGGTGAACGCCTTGCTTTCCCGTAATGGCCGCAGGAGAGTAAGGATGTTGAGTCGTCGCTGCTTGGTTCCCATACCGAGGGCACGGCGGAGCCGCCGGAATTGTCTGCATCGGCTGTTTGGAGAATTGAAATAATATGACGGATGCCAGCGCATTTGATAAAATTCGTATCGGAATTGCGTCCCCCGCCGAAATTCGCGCCTGGTCCTACGGCGAAGTGAAGAAGCCGGAGACCATCAACTACCGCACCTTTAAGCCGGAGCGCGACGGTCTCTTCTGCGAACGTATCTTCGGACCCGTCAAGGACTGGGAGTGCCACTGCGGCCGTTATAAGAAGGTCAAGTTCAAGGGAATCATCTGCGACCGCTGCGGCGTTGAAGTCACGCGGTCCAAAGTTCGCCGCGAGCGCATGGGCCACATCGAGCTTGCCGCGCCCGTCTGCCACATTTGGTATCTCAAGGGCGTTCCTTCGCCGCTCTCGCTGCTGCTGGACATCTCCCCGCGGCCGCTGGAGAAAGTGCTTTACTTCGCTTCCTATATCGTGACCTACGTCGATCGCGGACGCATCAACAATGAGATGTCCGAGTATCGGGCGGCTCTGGACGAGAAGATCCGTGAGTCGGAAGAGCAGCGTGACCTGGACATTGAAGAAGCCCGCATCGAAGCCGGTCGCGAGATCAAGTCGCACGAAGAAGGCGCCGAGCCCGAACCCGTTTCGCAGATGATCATCAACGATGAAGGCGAGCTGGTGGAAAGCGATGTTCTGATCGAGCCGCCCGCCATTGAGATCTGGGACGCACCGCGCATCAAGGATCGCAACAAGCATCTTGACGAAGAGATCAAGGATATTGAGAAGGACTCCGCCGAGTCCATCCAGTCCCTGCGCGATGCGCTGACCCTGCTGGACGAAAAAGTCGAGAAGCGTATGCTTCTGGCCGAAGATGACTACCGGAAGCTGGAATCGCTGCTGGACGTTCTGAGCGAGAAGCTCGACCGCGATATGGGCGAAGTCGTCCGCGCCGGTCTTGGCGGCGCCGCCGTCAAGGAACTTCTGGCCGAGATCGACCTGGAGAAGCTGGCCCGCGAGCTGCGCCACGAGATCACGCAGACCCAGGGCCCGAAGCGCGCCCGCGCCATCAAGCGTCTGGAAGTGTCCGAGGCGTTCATCACGTCCAAGTCGCGTCCGGAGTGGATGATCCTGGACGCCGTCCCGGTCATCTCGCCCGAGCTTCGCCCGATGGTGCAGCTCGACGGCGGACGCTTCGCCACGTCCGACCTGAATGACCTGTACCGCCGCATCATCAACCGCAACAACCGCCTGAAGAAAATCACGGAGATCCGGGCGCCTGAGAGCATCGTCAACCACGAAAAGCGCCTGCTGCAGGAAGCGGTCGACGCGCTGATCGACAATGGACGCCGCACGCGCCCGGTCGTCGGCTCGAACAACCGGCCCCTCAAGTCGCTCTCGGACATGCTCAAGGGTAAGGAAGGCCGCTTCCGAAAGAACCTTCTCGGAAAGCGCGTCGACTACTCGGGACGCTCCGTTATCGTTGTCGGCCCGCGCCTGCTTCTGCACCAGTGCGGTCTGCCCAAGGAAATGGCGATCGAACTCTTCAAGCCGTTCGTGATGAAGGCTCTCGTGGAGCGCAACTACACGAGCAACATCAAGACGGCCAAGCGCATGATCGACAAGCTGAAGCCCGAAGTCTGGGACGCCCTGGAAGATGTTATTCGCGAGCATCCGGTTCTTCTGAACCGCGCTCCGACCCTGCACCGCCTTGGGATTCAGGCGTTCGAGCCCGTGCTCGTGGACGGCAAGGCCATCCAGGTTCACCCGCTCGTCTGCCACGCGTTCAACGCTGACTTCGACGGCGACCAGATGGCCGTCCACGTGCCGCTTTCGGCGAGCGCTCAGGCGGAAGCCCGTATCCTGATGCTGTCCACGCATAACCTGTTCTCGCCCGCCGACGGCCGACCGATCGTCGCGCCGGCGCAGGACATGGTTCTGGGCTGCTACTACATGACGATGATGCGTCCCGGCGAACCGACGAAGCCCTTCTTCGCCAGCGCCGAGGAAGCCGCTCTCGCATTCGACACGCAGACCATTGGGATGCAGGAGCCGATCGACTGCTACCTGAAGCAGGGCGACGACGAGCATCGCACCTTGACACGCACGACCATAGGCAGGATCTTGTTCAGCAACATCCTGCCGACCAACATGCGCTATGTCAACAAGCTGATGAACAAGAAGGGCCTTGGCGAGCTGATTGCGCGCTGCCACCGCACCAACGGCGACGAGCGCACGATCATCCTTCTGGACGAACTCAAGGCGCTTGGTTTCCGTGAGGCGACCAAGGCGGGTATGACTGTGGCCATTACGGACATGGACGTTCCCGAGAAGCGCAACGAGATCCTGAAGCACACGGAAGAGGAAGTCAAGAAGCTCAACCGCAACTATCAGCGCGGCCTGATCACCTCCGGCGAGCGCAAAGAGCGCGTGCTGGAAGCGTGGCAGAAGGCGGCAAAGGATGTCGGCGAAGCGATCTTTGAGAATATCGATCCGCTGAACCCGATCTTCATGTTCACCGACTCCAGCGCCCGCGGCACCCGAGGCCAGATCACTCAGCTGAGCGGCATGCGCGGCGTTATGTCCGACCCGTTCGGCAACATGATCGAAGACCTCCCCGTGAAGTCCAACTTCCACGAAGGCCTTTCGACCCTGGAGTACTTCGTTTCGACGCACGGCGCCCGTAAGGGTCTGGCGGACACCGCGCTTCGCACGGCGGACGCTGGCTACCTGACGCGACGCCTGGTGGACGTCTCGCAGGAAGTGATCGTTCGCGACGCCGACTGCAACACGGAGATGGGGATCTACGTCGAAGAGATCCGCGACAGCAACGAAGTCATCGAGCCGCTCAACCAGCGCATCTATGGCCGCTTCGCCCTGGTGGACATCGCCTATCCGGCGGGCCACGCGCAGGCCGGTGAGATCATTGTCGCCAAGGGCGACCTGGTCACCGAAAGCCTGGCGCGCCAGATCGAGGAGACCGGGCTGAAGCGCGTAGGCGTCCGCAGCCCGTTCACCTGCGAACTGCGCATGGGCATCTGCGCCAAGTGCTACGGTCTGGACCTGGCGAACTCCAAGCTGGTCGAACCGGGAGTCGCGGTGGGAATCATCGCCGCGCAGTCCATCGGCGAGCCGGGAACGCAGCTGACGATGCGCACCTTCCACACGGGAGGCATCGCGCAGAAACAGCTGGTAGGAGTTGCAAACGTTCGGCAGCGCAAGCAGGAAGCCCTGAAAGAGCTGCACAACGACATCGCCAGCGGTATCGTCAACATCGACAGCCAGAAGGACGAGAACGAGAAGGTTCCCGGAGCGGCCACGGTCGACCGAGAGCGCGTTCGCGCCGTCCAGGCGGTTCTTAAGGTTCTTGAGGACCAAGTCGGTGGTCTGCTTCGCGTTGTCGAGCTTTTCGAGGCTCGAAAGCCGAAGGGACAGGCGATTGTCACCGAGTACGCCGGCGAAGTCGCCGACATCGAGATGAAGGGTCTGCGCAAGGTCATCATCCATCACACCGTGCAGCTCGACGAGGGCTCCACCGTGGGCCTGAACGGCGAGAAGCTGGGCGTGGATGTGTATCTGGGCTCCGTGGACACCGAGGGCATGACCGCCGCCGCCGCAAAGCGCGCTGCGGAGATTCCTGAAAATCTGACGGCCGGCACCGAGCTGACCGAAAAGATGATCAAGAAGATGCGCGAAGTGGGCATCACCGGCGTCAAGATCCGCAAGGAGATCATGGTGCCGTATCGCGGTACGCTCCAGGTGAAGACCGGCGATATCGTTGAGGCGGGTGACCGCTTGACGGAAGGTCCGCTCGATCCGCAGAAGGTCCTGGAACTCCAGGGCATCCGCGGCGTGCAGAACTACGTCGTCCGTGAGATCCAGTCTGTCTACAAGTCTCAGGGCGTTGATATCAACGACAAGCACATCGAAGTCATCGCGCGTCAGATGCTGCGCAAGCGCAAGATCAAATCGCAGGGCGACTCCGAGTTCCTGCCCGGCCAGATGGTGGACAAGTTCGAGTTCGAGGACACGAACACCGCCATCATCGAGCGTGAGACGCCCGGAACGGAAGCGACGGCCGACTGGCTGCTTCTTGGTATTACCGAGGCCAGCTTGGCGACCGACAGCTTCCTGTCGGCGGCGAGCTTCCAGAAGACGACCCGTGTCCTGACCGAAGCCGCCGTGCGCGGTAAGAAGGACTCGCTGGTCGGCCTGAAGGAAAACGTCATCATCGGACGTCTGATCCCGGCCGGTACGGGCCTGCCCCAATACCGCAACCTGGAGCCGCTTCTGGAAGGCATGGACGCAGCGTCCAAGCCCGTCGGTCGCGGTAATGGCCGAGGCGGAACCGCCGTCCTCGACCAGGAGACAACGCTGAACGACGACGACCTCGCCGTGATCCGCGAAGCCACCGGCACTAGCGGCGACAGCCTCTCGCTCCTCGCCGAGCGCGAAGCCCTCGGCGGCGACTCCGACGCCCCGACCATCGACAACGACTCTGAATCCGCGATCTAAATCGCAGAGTTAAGACAAACAAAAAGCCGCCCCCGCGAAAGCAGGGGCGGCTTTTCTTCATATTCGGTGGAGGGTGACGCTATGAAAAGTTACGGTTGCGACTTAATTCAGCCTGATCTGAGTATGTTGGGAGAGCCAATAAATTCTGATATTGCCACTCGATGCCTCGCTGTTTTGTACGATAAGATCAGAGAGTTAACGCCTGTTCCTGATGGGGTCATTTTTGAACTAATGCCAATCTGCCTGTGGGGAGGCGTACAGCCTGCTATAGGTTTGTACACTGATACCGAGGCAACGGATGTTGGCGACACATTAAAGTTAGCGCATGCAATTGACAGACGGCTCTCTGACTACATAAATGAAATTGGCGTTGATGCTCTTATCGAACTCGCCAATACCAAAACGGTAACCTGGGCAGAACTACGAGGAGACGAGGTCTTCACCTATGAAGGCCATCGCTGGTGGGATCCTACTGACATAAGATAAGCTCTATCCTGAAAAAAGCTGTGAGATGGCGATTGTGAGTTCTGGGGCAAACAACGAAGAAACATTCTCTTCTTGGGTCGCCGTTATAACACTCTGGTAGCCAAGCTCATTTACGGGAGTACGGTAAACTACTAGCTGCCGTTCTAGCAAATTGACAATCCAATATTCGGGGATGCTTGCTTCAGCGTAGAGTGCTGCTCTGAAATCATAATCGCGCGCCAGCCTCCCATCGTCAATTTCAACTACCAGACAAGTGTCGTTTGCGGTTGGATGTTGGGCGCTGTAATTCAAAACATTACCTAGGGCGACAACAATATCAGGCTCTGGCTCAGTAAAATTGTTCAATATGAGCGGCGAGCGCGAAGAAACATAATAATCGTTTCTATAAATCGCATGCAATGCTTTGCGAGTGAGATGGACGCACCCATAGTAGCCACGACTAAAGGAGCCGATTCTTTCAATAATAACTCCGTCAATCAACTCCCAATGCTCTTCAGGACCGAAGATGCCGCACTCGGCCATCTTGTAATACTCATCGCGACTCCATCTGCGAGGTCGTACGATAGGGTAGGGTTTCTCTGAATGGTTGCTTTGAGTTACGAATCCCGTCATAATATGAGTCCTCCCGCGACTCGGATAGCCTCATTATATTGCAGAGTGCAGAAAATACGTGAATCATCGACTATTTTGTACAGACTCAGACAAAAGCTTGACAAGCAAGTACCTCGGCAGTATAATACTAAGGTTCGTCTCGAAGAAGTGCGTTGACCGTTACTCGGTTCGCTGAGTCTTTGTTTGCGAGGGGGCCTTTTTCGGAAGCTGCTGCTGATTTGATCAGAATGCTTCCATGTGCTTTGACCGACAATTTGTCGATCGTCATGAGTGTGTGCCCCGTGTCGCCGATTCGAAAGAATATCGCCGGCATCGGGGTGTTTTTGTGCCTCTGCTTTGAGACATCATTTTCGTAAACGACCTTATTAAACCGCCTCGCGAAAGGATTGCTAACGCAATGCCGACAATTAGCCAGCTAGTCCGCAAGGGACGCAAGCGCGTCATCAAGAAGAGCAAAGCGCCCGCAATGAAGGGTAATCCGCAGAAGCGCGGAGTATGCCTCGTCGTTCGAACCGTTTCTCCCAAGAAGCCGAACTCCGCGCTGCGCAAAATCGCTCGTGTCCGTCTGACCGGCTCCGGCCGCAAGAACCCCGGCACGGAAGTCACCGCTTACATCCCGGGCATCGGTCACAACCTTCAGGAACACAGCGTTGTCCTGATCCGTGGCGGCCGCGTCAAGGACCTTCCCGGCGTCCGCTACCACATCGTTCGTGGCACGCTGGACACCCAGGGCACCAAGGACCGCAAGAGCAGCCGCTCCAAGTACGGCACCAAGCGCCCGAAGGCAGTCGTGAAGAAGTAGTTTCTGTCCGTTTTTTTTAGTTGTATTTGTATTAGGAGAAGAGTTCATGCCTCGTAAAGGACCTGCAAAGAAGCGTGCGATCACCCCAGACCCCGTCTATCACAACCGCCTGGTGACGCGCTTCGTCAATCGGATGATGTTGAGTGGAAAGAAGAGCGTCTCGGAGACGATCTTTTATAGCGCCCTGGAGCAGATCGAGAGCCGCTCAGCGGGTCGCAAGGGGATCGAAGTCTTCGAGCAAGCCGTGCGCAATGTAATGCCGCAGGTCGAAGTCAAGCCGCGCCGCGTCGGCGGCGCCACCTACCAGGTGCCGATGGAAATCCGCACCGACCGCAAGCTGTCCCTGGCTCTTCGATGGCTCGTCGCCGCCGCCCGCAAGCGCAGCGGTAAGACTATGATCGAACGGCTCGCTTCCGAGCTCAACGACGCCGCCAATAATAGCGGCGCTGCGGTGCGCCAGCGTGAAGAGAAGCATAAGATGGCGGATGCGAACAAGGCGTTCGCTCACTACCGCTTCTAAGCTCGCGGCGACGCGTATTTGGTTTCTGACATATGGATAACGCCGGCCTTCTGGCCGGCGAGGTAACTGCATTGGCACGCGAATATACTTTAGAGAAAACACGAAATATCGGAATTGCCGCGCATATTGACGCCGGCAAGACCACATGTACCGAGCGCATTCTCTTCTTCACCGGCCGAACTTACAAGATCGGTGAAGTACACGAAGGCGCTGCGACCATGGACTGGATGGAGCAGGAGCAGGAGCGCGGCATCACGATCACGTCCGCCGCGACGACTTGTTTCTGGGACAACCACCGCATCAACATCATCGACACGCCCGGACACGTGGACTTCACCGTCGAAGTTGAGCGATCCCTGCGCGTCCTGGACGGCGTGGTTGCGCTGTTTGACGCCGTTGCCGGTGTCCAGCCGCAGTCCGAGACCGTTTGGCGACAGGCCACGAAGTATCGTGTCCCGCGCATGTGCTTCGTCAATAAGATGGACCGCACCGGCGCCGACTTCTTCTTCGCCGCCGGTACGATCGTTGATCGCCTCGGCGCCAACATCGTGATCCTTCAGGTTCCGATCGGCTCTGAAGTCGGCTTCAAGGGCGTCATCGATCTTGTCGAGAACAAAGCCATCATCTACCCAACGGATGATGGTAAGGATCCCGAAGTCGGCGATGTCCCGGAAGAGATGCAGGAACTCGTCGCGGAATACCGCGCAAAGATGATTGAGAAGGTCGCCGAGTGCGACGAGGCTCTCATCGAGAAGTTCCTGATGGAAGAGCCGATCACCATCGACGAGCTGAAGGCTGCGATCCGCAAGGGTACGCTTGAACTGAAGATCGTTCCGGTGCTGTGTGGCTCCGCTTATAAGAACAAGGGCATCCAGCCGCTGCTGGACGCGATCGTGGCTTACCTTCCTTCGCCTATTGATGTTGGCGCCGTCCCGGCGATCGACCCCGATACCGAGGAAGAGACCAGCCGCGAGCCGTCGGACAGTGAGCCCTTTGCGGCCCTGGCCTTCAAGTTGATGAACGACCAGCATGTCGGTAACCTGACGTTCTTCCGCGTTTACTCCGGTACGCTGACGAAGGGCTCCTATGTTTACAATGTGAACAAGGGCAAGCGCGAGCGAATTTCGCGCATCCTTCGAATGCACGCCAACAAGCGCGAAGAAGTCGATGAGGTTTTCGCCGGTGATATCGCCGCCGCTGTCGGCCTTCAGCTGACGACGACCGGTGACACGCTGGCCGACGAGAAGAAGCCCGTCCTCCTGGAAGCGATCACCTTCCCCGAGCCGGTTATCTCGATCTCGATCGAACCGAAGACCAAAGCCGACCAGGAAAAGATGGGCCTTGCTCTGCAGCGCCTGTCCGCGGAAGACCCGACCCTGCGCGTCTCGACAGACCAAGACTCCGGTCAGGTCATCCTGGCGGGTATGGGTGAGCTTCACCTGGACATCATCACGGACCGTATGCGTCGTGAGTTCAAAGTCGAGTCTAACCAGGGCCGGCCGCAGGTTGCTTACAAAGAGACCGTCAAGAAGGAAGCTTCCGGACGCGTTCCCTTCAAGCGCCAGTCGGGTGGTAAGGGTATGTACGGCGACTGCGAAATCGTGGTCATGCCGCAGGAACCGGGCCTCGGCTTCGAGTTCGTCAACAAGACCGTTGGCGGATCGATCCCGAAGGAATTCATCAACCCGATCCAGGCCGGTGTCAAGGAAGCCATGGAAAGCGGCGTTATCGCCGGCTACCCGATGGTAGACATCAAGGTCCTGGTGACGGACGGTTCTTTCCACGAAGTCGACTCTTCGGAAATGGCGTTTAAGATCGCCGGATCCATGAGCTTCAAGGAAGCGTGCCGCAAGGCTACTCCCGTTATCAAGGAGCCGATCATGGGCGTGGAAGTCATCACGCCGGATCAGTTCTTGGGCAGCGTCGTCGGCGACCTTAACTCTCGCCGAGGCATCATCGAGGGTCAGGAACAGAGCTATGGCGGCACCGTCATTATCAAGGCTAAGGTTCCTCTCGCGGAGATGTTTGGATATGTCACGACACTGCGCTCGATGACCCAGGGCCGCGCGACTTCGACCATGGAGCCCTCGCACTACGCGGAGGTTCCGCGCAATGTCGCTGAAGAACTGATGGCGAAGGCCGCCGGTAAGCTTCAGACCCGACAGCAGTAATTCACCGCCGGCGCGTGTGTGTTAAAACCACGCGCCGGTCTCA
>NZ_JBDSQY010000019.1:0-5273 GCF_039929585.1 Capsulimonas sp. | reverse complement strand
TTTACCCTGCGCAGCAGCTTGTTGGGAAAAAGGGGAGGCGAGCCTCAGCGAGCGGAGGAATAGGGATTACGGGAATAGGTCACGCCAGCCCCCTCGTCTCCCACTTCTCCAAGATCTCCATCGCCTGACGCACCGTCTCATACGCCTCCACCGCCGCCTCGCCCCGCTCGCCGGTGAAATCGGCGGGCAGGCGAGTGAGGTCGCCGCGCTGGACGGCGGCGATGCTTTCCTCCAGCCAGCGCGCCAGTTTTTCCCATTGTTCGTCGCGAGAGAGCGGCGGCTGACCGGGCATGGCGTTAGCTCCCGTAGATGCGCGCTAGGATCGGATCGAAGCCGAGCGGCTTTATGCCGAAGACATCGGTGATCGCGTGGCTTTGGGTGGTGTTGTCGAGACCGAGATTGGAGAGCTGATCCCGGGTGACGGGAGGCTTGGGCATGATGGCTTCCATCACCGTGGCGGCGATCCGGAGGATCGGGACCGGGGCGTGGAGCAGCGGTTTGTTGACGTGCAACGACTTGGCGAAGCCCGTGAGCAGTTCGTTGAAGGAAACTTGCGTGTCGCCGCCGACTTCGTAGACCTGATTCGCCGTGGCGGGATCGGCGAGGGATTTCACGACACACGCCGTGAGGTCGTCGATAAAGATCGGCTGGAATTTGTTGAGGCCCGATCCCGGAACGGGGATCACGGGAAACGGCAGGGCGACCGGAAGGCCGCCGTGCTTGATCAAATCGCCCATCTGCTCCACGAACTCGCCGTCGGAGCCGAGAATAATCGACGGGCGAAAGATCGTATAGGCGTAGCCGCTGGCGGTGACGATTTGTTCGGCCGCCGCCTTGGTGCGCGAGTACTCGGACGGAGCGTTCGCATTGGCGCCGATTGCGCTCATGTAAACAAACCGGCCGGCGAATCCGGCTTTATGGGCAGTGTTGACCAAGTTCTGCGTGCCCTGAACATGGATGCGCTGGAAGGTCTGTCCGCCCTTCGCCTCCTGAATGATTCCCACGAGATGGACAATGGCGTCGACGCCCTGGAACATCTCCGGGGTCAGCGTCGCGGCGTCGCCCACATCCACGCCGTCAATGTAGGTTGCGCCCTTCTTCGCGCGGTCGCCCTGCGGCTTCTTTCGAGACAACCCGCGCACGGTATGCCCCGCCGCCAGCAGCGCCTCAATCGTATGGTTCCCGACAAAGCCCGAGGCTCCGGTGACCAACACTTCCATGTTAATAAACGCTTTCTAAGTCCTCTCGGACCGACAACAGCTATCTTTGAAGGCGAGCAGACAGATCCCGCGCGCCTCTCGCCGTGATAACAGCACTGGCAGGCGAACGGTTCCAATCCACTTCCCTCTCTTCATCCTACCCAGATCAAAGAAAACGCGCCCCAGAATAATATTCCGGGGCGCGTGACGGGGCCGCGAGCCGATTATCCGCCGCCTACGGCGTTGCGGGCGATCACTCCTGAGTAGAACTCGGCGCTGAGTTTGGGAATGCGTTCCTGGGTTTCGTAGTTGACGTAGCAGATCCCGAAGCGCTTGGTGTAGCCGCAGGCCCATTCAAAGTTGTCCATCAGGCTCCAGACGAAGTAGCCTTTGACGGGATAGCCTTCGGCGGCGGCGCGGTGCAGATGGATCAAATGCTCCTGCAGATACATCACGCGGCCGACATCCATGATCTCATTATCCTGAGTAGGTCTGTCGGGGTTAGCGCAGCCGTTCTCGGTGATGTAGATCGCAGGCGGGTTCCAGGCTTCGGACACAAGACGCGGCGCCCAGTACATGATGCTTGGCCCGACCGCGAGCCACGGCATATCCATGCGCGGGTACCCAGGGCCGCAGTTCACGCCGGACCAGCCGCGCGGAGACGCCGGATCGTGGCGGACATAGGTGGGCGCATAGAGGTTCAGCCCGAGGAAATCGATCGGTGAGGCGATGGCCGCCATCTCGTCGTCGGTGAAGATAGGCGCGTCGTCGCCGGCGTCTTCCAGATAGGCGGGATGATACTTGCCTTCGAAGATGGGCGTCAGGTACATTCCGGACAGCTCGCGCAGGGCCTCGCGGGCGGCGGCGATATGCTCGGGAGTTTCCAGAATGGGGACGATGTTCGGGATATTCTCGGCGAGGCCGACTTTGAGACCCGCCGGGCCGGACGCCCGGATCGCCTGCACGGCCAGACCATGACCGTACACGGCATGATGCCGCGCCTGATTCAAGATGCGTTTGGAAACGTTCTTCCCCGGCGCAAACAGCTCTCCGGTGTCCACGTACCCTTTGTCCAAAAAGCACATGAACTCGTTGATGGTAAAGACGCCGCTCAGGCGGTCCCCCAGCTCGGCGGCCATGTACCCGGCGTAATCGGCGAACATATGGGCGCAGTCGCGCGATTCCCAGCCGCCGAAACGATCTTCCGCCCACTGCGGAAGATCCCAGTGGAAGAGGGTCATCCAGGGCTGGATGTCCGCCGCGCGCAGTTCGTCGACAAGACGCTTGTAAAAATCCAATCCCTTGGGGTTGGGAACTCCGTTCGCCTCGGGGAAGATGCGCGACCACGAGACGGAAAATCGATACGATTGCAGGCCCAGACGCTTCATCAGCGCGACGTCTTCTGGATAGCGATGGTAGTGTTCAGTCGCACGGTCGCCATTTTGGTCGAACGCAACGGCTCCCGAACGATGGGAGAATGTATCCCAAACGCTGGGAGAGCGCCCGTCTTCGTTTACCGCTCCCTCGACTTGATAGGCCGCCGTGGCGGCGCCCCACAGAAAATCCCGAGGGTATGGGCAAAAAAGCCGCGCCGTAGTCGATTCGGCGGCATGGTCAAGGTCCGTCACTCTAATAGTTTCCTTCAATCATGTTCACAAGCGAAGATTGCGGTGTATTCACCGGCCCAACAGCTTCTGAAAAAGCGTTTTTTCTAAGCCTGTGAATACATTTTACCTTCGATCAGTCAGAACATTGCCACACACATCCGAGATTTTTATCATTTCTCATGAGAACCACTCACAGATAGGGCGCTGGCGCGGCGCAAACGCCCATCTTATTGTCCCACGGCCTGCTGCCGCGCCTTTTCCTGGGCGGCGGCCATCGCCGCCTGCTGCGCCTGCTGAATGCGCGCCCGCTCTTCGGGAGTTGGGGAGGCAGCGCTGGGAGTGGTTGTCTGCGAAGCGCCGCGATTCCCGCATCCGCTGCTCAGCCCAATCCATACTATCGCCGGAATGATGAACATCATGAAGTGAGACCGACGCCCCACCGTGTACAATCGCATATTTTTTACCATAGGAAACGTTCGCAAATCGGAATGCTGGAGGCAAGAAAATTAGGGGCGGCGCCCTCGCCGCCCCTTCCCGAAGCAGTGCTGCTTAAGAGGGCGGATTGGCGTTATTGCACGCGAACGTGTAGTCGCATACGCCGTCGATATGGATATTGTTCAGCCAATCCAAACGCCCACGCTGAATCGCCTTGACATGGCCGTCCAGGAACAGAAAGTCACTGCCGTTCGAGTGGCGGTATCGAGGCGTGCCGTTGCAACCTTGATAGTAGTTGTAGTGCGCCGTATCGTGAGGAGCATCGCAATCACCATACTGCAGCGCCGAGTCTGTGCCATGGATATGCGCCGCGTCATTGGCGGTAATCCAGTAGTATGCGTCCGCGTTGAATGAAGTGATTGGATTGTAATTGTTGCTTCCGTACGGATTTTGCCCATTGCCGCCGACTTCGATCATCGCGATCTTTTCGCTGACATTGTCAATCTGGGCCTGCGTCACAATCGGCGAAGAAGTTCCTGGATTGTAGCCGACTGGAAATACATCGGCGCGAACAATGAACTGCCCGTTATAGTCCGGGGACGGGAAGGATGGGCAGGAGAATACGCCGCCGACGGTTGTATAGCTATTGGGGCTATTCCCGTTTTTGATGTATGGCTGGATCGCTTGAGTCCAGTCTTTGCCCCCCGGGGCATAATTTGACTGCAGGGGATATGCTTCATCGTAGTCGCCGGTATACATCATCATTCCCAAGCCAATCTGCTTCATATTGGAGATGCAGCTGATTTGACGAGCTTTTTCGCGCGCCTTGGCGAAGACAGGGAACAGGATCGCCGCCAAAATCGCAATGATAGCAATAACCACAAGAAGCTCAATAAGCGTGAACCCCAGGGTTTGAGGGGACTTACGGATGAAAGAACGGTTCATGATATTTCTCCTTATGAACGAAAGAACAGACGTTGTTATTTCTTGCAAGGCCGCCCCTATTGGGGCGGCGGTCCGACAGATTCGCGAACGATCAGTTTTACTGGAAAGATATCGCTCGCGGTCGGTTCGAGCGGCGGCGACTGATTGTCGGAGCCGTCTCCGACTTGATGGAGCAGCAGTTGTACGGCGCGGGCCGCCATGTCACGAAAGGGCTGGCGCATTGTGGTCAGATGCGGCGTGGTCATCTTCGCCAGCATGAGATCGTCAAATCCCGCAATCGAAATATCTCTCGGGGCTTGGAGTCCACGCGCCGCGAGAACATCCAGCGCTCCGTACGCCACGCCATCATTCGCGCAGAAGATCGCCGTCGGCAGCGGGCCGCCCCGGTCGAGCAGCGCCGTCATACGCTCTCGTCCGCTCTCGTCCGTGAAGTATCCCGGCAGGATCAGATCTTCATCCACGGGAAGTCCAGCGTCCATCAAAGAGCGCTGATAGCCTGCCAATCGCCGGCTCGCTCCAGGCTGGTCTAGCTGGCCTGTAAAATGCGCGATTCGGCGATGGCCCAGCTCGATCATATGCGTAACGATCTGATGCGCCCCATCTTCGTCGTCCACTTCGAGATTATGGATTCCCGGCATCATCAGGCCGCCATGGATCGTCACAAACGATGTACGCCGGGAAAGCATTTCAGAAAATTCCGGGGTCAGATTCGGTCCCAGGAATATGATCCCATCCACGCGACCGTCGCAGAAGTGCAGGATCTTCTCTTCCTCCAGCCGCCAGTCGGAAACGGAAAAGACGGTGGTGTTTTGTCCATGACTGACGCACTCAGCCAGTATTCCGTTCAGCACTTCGAGAAAATATAGATTGAGCGGGCCGTCGATGGTTGCAACAACGCCGATCGTGTCCATTCTCCGCCGGGAAAGACCGCGTCCAATGGCGTTGGGGCGATAGTGCAGACGCTTCGCCGCTTCTTCAATTCGGATACGCGTGGCGTCGGAGACGCGGGTGCCCGACCGGGCGCCATTCAGCACCACGGACACGGTCATCGCGGCCACTCCCGCCTCTCGGGCAACGTCTTTTAATG
>NZ_JBDSQY010000018.1:0-8682 GCF_039929585.1 Capsulimonas sp. | reverse complement strand
GTCGGCGGGCTTTGCGGCGCCGGCTGCCTGTGCTGTCGTGACGCCGCCCAGCGCGGCGAGGGAGAAGAGAACACCGACTGCTGCGAGCCGCCGCCGGGAATAGGCAAAGATAGAAGTCACTTGGTTTCTCCGATCTGGACGGTGGCGAGACTGCTGTTGCCGCGCACTTCCGGGAAGTAAGTCAGGGCGGCGATGTCGGGCAGGATGCGATAGCGGCCCGGCGTTTCGGCGTCAAGGCGATAGGTCAGACGCGTGCGTCCTTTGGGCAGGCGGTCGAAGAAGAAGACGACTTTGCTGTCGCGCACTTCCTGGCGGATATAGCCGGCGTTCCCATTTTCGCAGAAGTCCACCGGATAGCTGCTTTGCCCGTCGCCGACGCTTTCGATCTGGCAGCCGGCCGGGACGGGATCCTCGATCATCACATGCCGGTAATCGGCGTCGGCGTTGATCTCCACCTCCACATCGATCACCTCGCCGGAGGCGATGCTGTTCGCCTGCGAAGGATCGTCGGAGGCGAACCGGAACTGGCGATGGACGCTCAGGCCGTGCGCTTCTGCTTTTGCCTTATCCGGCGGCGTCAGTGAGGCGACGACGCGTGAGACGTACAGCACGCCCGCGCCCTGCTTGTCCACTGTCAGCGTTTGATGGCCCTTCAGACGGTCCGGAGTGAGTGTCAGCGTCAAAGGCTCGCCGAACGCGCTGCTGGGTGTGGCGTCCAGCTGCTTGACCAGTTCTCCGTCCAGCATCACGCGCGCCTTGTAGCTGGATGTGAGCTCTTTGGTCTGGCTCATATACTGCGCGAGGGCAAGCAGAGACTCGGAGCTGCTTTTGGTCGTGCTCCAGGAGGCGCCGTCGCGGCTCGCCATTAGCCAGCGCACGGCGCCGGCAATATGCTCGTCGTGGGGGCGAGTCGCGAGCAGGGCGCGCAGGACGTGCGCGGTGGCGTCCACATCGTCGTTACGCCAGCTGTATCCGCCTTCCGTCGCGGACCAATGGGTCGTGCGTCCGCGTGTTACGGCGCTGGCGACGAGTTCTTCGGCGATCGTTCCCGCCAATCTCATGGAGCGATCGTCGCCGGCATGCGCCAGGGCCAGGCAGAGTGACGCCAGGCCGTAGGTGTCCAGATGGTTGCGCAGTGGGAACAGATCGGCGAGCGGCTTCGCGGCGGCGGCCGGGCGGGCCTCGGCGAGCGTCGCCAGCCAATCGGCGCGGGTGGAGACATCCTGCTGCTGCGATAATAAGTTCAGCAGAGCGTCGGTCCCGCGCAGGATGCGCTGCTCGTCCACGGTATAGCCCGCCGCCTTCGTCCGTACGAGGGCGAGAAGGACATACGCGGTCATGTCGCCGTCGGTCTGGTCAAATTCCCACCAGTTCCAGCCGCCGTCGGGGTGCTGGTACCGATAGAGCTTCTGCAGCGCAAGACTGACGTCTTTGTTCACGTCCCAAGGAACGGCGCGTCCCGACGGGAGACTGCGCAGCGCCTGCGCGATAGCGACATCGGGTAGCAGGGCGCTCGATGTCTGTTCGGCGCAGCCGTACGGGTAAGATTTCAGATCCTGGACGGCGTCCAGCGCGGCGGCGGCGAGCGAGGGCGTCAGGGTCAGCGTGACCGCCGCGCCCGCCGGCAGATCGGCGAGGTTGACGGTCTCTTTCGCGTCGGCGTCCGTGAGCGCCGAGGCGCTTGCTGTGACGGTTTTCAGGCCGTCGGGGAAGGCCGGCAGGGTGTTTTCAATCGCGTCCTGTGCGTCGGTCCCGCCGTCCGCCGAGACGGTGAAGCGTACGGAGGCGCGGTCGGTGATCTTGGCGCGCCAGTCGATCCGCTGGGAGCTGGAGGCCGCGATCTGCAGGGTCCGGTCGGCGTCGCCCGTCAGGGTTGCGCCGTGGGCGTCGATGTGGGCGCGCACCGTGCGGTCGGTCTTCGTATAGTTCTGGACGATGGCGCTGACGACGGCCTCATCTCCCTCGACATAGAACCGGGGCAGGGCCATGCGGACGATAAACGGCTGCGTGGAGATCGCTTCCTGGGTCGTGCTCCCCACGGCGGTCTGCCCGGTGATCGCCCGCGCCGTCGCCCGCCATGTTGTCAGATTGTCCGGCATGGTGAACGAGACTTTCGCGGTCCCATCGGCGCCCGTCGTGACAGTCGGGTTCCAGTAAGCCGTATCCGCGAACTGGCGGCGCAGCCGGATATTTCCCGACCCCGGCGAGGCGGGCGAGGGGACCGTTTGATAGCCGCCCCCGCTGTACTGCGCGGCGAAGGAGAAGTCGGTTTGGATGCGCACTTCCTGGCCGCCGTAGAAGAACGGCTCCATGTCCGGCGTGTCGTCGGGCTGGATCGCGTAGATCGTCGCGTCTACGACGCCCAGTGATACTTCGGCGACAACGGGCCGGCCCTTGTTATCCCGAGTCGTGACCGTGTAGCTGGCCGTGTCGCCGGGGCGATATTCTTTTTTATCCGACGTGACCGAGACTTGGAGCTTTCGATCGGCGCGCTGGACGGGAAGGCGCGTCTGCTGTTCGTACAGCTGGTGATCCTGAATGATCGCGACATTGACCGAAACGCTGGGGAAATCCGACAGCGCGAGTGGGATGCGCAGCACGGTCTTTGGACCAGTCCAATGCACGACTTGGACGCGCCCCAGTCGGTCGCCCTCCACGGTCACCAGCGCCCAGGCTTCGCTGTGCGCGGGCCGCGCCGGGGCCGTTTTGGTGGCGGCGATGAACGGGCGATGCGAGAGCGATCCGGACATCGTGAGCAGGGCGGTATCGCCGGGCCGGTATTCTGCTTTGTCGGCGGCGACTTCTAGCGTTGGCTCCGAGACCGGGACATGCTTGGGCGGCATGGCGACCTGCACGCTGCTTTCCGCGCTGATCTTGTCGTGCTCGCTGTCGAACGCCTCGGCGGTCAGCCGCAAGTCGACGGGGCGAGGCGACGAGAAATAAACAACCCCACGTCCTTTAGAGCCTGTGTTGACCTCATGCGTCGTCACCTCTTCGTATGGCCGGTGCTGGCGGTCTTCCTTGGTCTCGATGGCGCTGACCTTGACGTGAGTAGCGACAGGCTTATCGTCATAATCCGTCGCTTCGACGACAACCGGGATCCGCGCGCCGGGTTTATAGGTCGGCTGTTCGGGCTCCACGGAGATTTGGAAGAGGCCGCCGGTGATTGTCGTGCTTCCACTGGCGGTGATCGAGCGGCGGCTGAGGTCGGAAACCGTCGCCTCCACCGAAAGATTCCGATCGAAGGGAAGGCGCTTGGTCTTGAGATCGAGATGGAGCTGTCCGTGGGAATCCGTCACTCCCTGCGCTGTAAACGACGGCTCGGAGTTTCCACCGCCGAAGGAGACGCTGTAGCGCACGGTGGCTTCGGTGACGGGTTTGCCGAAGTAATACTGCGCGTCGATGGTGACGGGAATGGAGGCGCCGCCCAGATAATGCGTCTTGTCGATTTTGACGCTCGCCATCATCTCAGGCTTGCGATACGCCTCCACGAGAAACTGGCTGTAGGCGTGATAATCTCCAATAGTAATATTCAGATGCCATGTTCCGAGCGTCGGCTCGGCCGCGAGCTGGAAGTCGCCATTGACCGAGCCGTTGGCGTTGGTGGTGACTTCACGGTGTTCGATCAGCGCGTCGGTGGCGTCGCGGATCTCCACAACAGCCGGCTTATTCGCATAGGAGCGCCAGGGAAGACCGTCGGCGCCGGGCGTCTCCAGGCGCTCGCGCACGGTCGCTTTATATTGGACTTTATGACCCGGCCGATAGATCGGCCGGTCGGTGACGGTATAGACGGCGTACGGCTCCGGCGCGCCCGGCTCACTAGTGATCGCGTAGGCTGGACCTAGCGGATTCGCTCCATGAATCCAGAGGTTGCCGGCGGCGCCTTTGGTGGGGATGCGCAGGACGCCCTCGCTGTTTGTCACGCCGCCGGGGCGCGGGCCGTTCGTGTCGGTCAGCGCCAGAGGGAGATTGGCGAGTGGCTTGCCGCTGGAAGCGTCCGTCGCGTAGACCAGCAGTTCCTGACGTGAGCGCTTCGCCAGCAGCGCCGCCCCCGTCACCACCAGCCAGGTGCGCTTCTCGACGCCGCCGGCGCGGGCCTGCATCAGATACGCCCCCGGCGCCAGCTTCGGCAGATTCACCGCGCGCTCCGCCCACTGATCGAGAAACACCTTTCCCATCGGAAACCGCCACGCCGTCGCCGGTTTCTGCCCATGCAGACTCACCGCTGTCAGCGTCTTCCCAAAGTTCTCCAGCGTTTTGCTGCTCTTGACGATCGATTCCAAATCCAGTCGATACGCCGCGAATTGCACGGCGGGAACGTTGAACCCGCTCAGACGCATCTGCGCCGGCTCGCCCGGCGTATAAGAGCGCCGATAGACATAAAGATCGATATTCGGCTTCATCGCCGCCTTCTTAAGCGGGTTCACCGGCGCCGCCGTATTGATCTGCTTGGCCGTAATAGGCGCTGGCTTTAGCTTCGCAGACCCTATGGCTTGCTTGGGCCTGGCGTGCGTCGCCGAGTGCTTGATCGTACGAGCCGTCGCCGAGAAGGCGGCGATGAAGAAAATCAGCGCAAACAGCAATCTGAGGGCGCGAGGGGAAGTCAATCGTCTCATTTGTACTGGCTCTCCATAAAGCGCGTATCGTGGATCTGGAAAAACTCGACGGCGGCGTTCGGCTTCGCCCCGGCGCGGGCGCGCCCCCAGGCGATCATATTCTCGCGGTGCGGCGACTCCCCCGAAAGCACCACTCCATAACGATCCTCATACTTGACCGCCAATCCATCGGTCACCGGATCGAGCCGCGCCGCCGCGCTCTCCGAAATCACGCGCGGCGTCCCCACCACGCTCACAATCAAGTTCAGCCCCGCCAGCTCCTTCATCGCCACGGGCTTAAACCTTCGATCACGCCCCGCTGAAGCCGCCGCATTCTCGATAATCTCCTCCGCCAGCGTCGGCTGCGTGGGATAAAGCGTCCCCATGCACGTACGCGGCGCGCCGTTTCGCATCATCGTGCTCACGAACACGCCGCTCCGCCCGCGCAAAAACGCCGGAACCGGCGACGGCGGATCGATCACCGTACGCGTCGCCGCATAAGCGTCAAACGCCCGCCGCGCCAGCGCCAGAACATAACGCCGTGCGGCGGGATCGTCGAGCGTGGCGTTCGCAGGAACAGACGGCAGCGGCGCGCCATGTGCGATAGTTTGTATTGCAACTAATACGAATAAGGCGATTGCCGTCTTTGGTAATGCGTGAGGGGTTCTCATAGAGACATCATATCATAAAACTACGTATGTAGTCAACAGGGCGCGTTTAACCGTTCTTGACATCCTCCTTCCGAACCAAGTAACATACCGTCATTCCAGATTTGAGCCACGGAGAGAAATTCATTCCATGCAGATCATCGAACGCGTGAAGCCGCTGTCGCCGACTAAGCCGACGAATATCGATTGGAGCGCGGTCGCGGCGCGCGTGCTTGCGGGCGAGCCGATCGATCGCGCCACGGCGCTCGCGGCTTTGCAGTCGCCGGACGCCGAGCTGCTGCCGCTGCTTGCGGCCGCCTATGAGGTGCGCCGGGCGGCGTTCGGAAACACCGTCCAGCTGTATTATTTGATGAACGTGAAGAGCGGCCTCTGCCCCGAGGACTGCCACTACTGTTCGCAGTCCAAGGTTTCCAAGGCGGAGATCGAGAAGTACCCGATGGTGTCGCGCGAGGAGATCCTGGCGGGCGCGCAGCGGGCGGTGGACAGCAAGGCGTGCACGTTCTGCATTGTGGCCAGTGGGCGCGGACCGACGGAGCGTGATCTGGAGCATGTGGCGGACGCCGTGCGCGAGATCAAGGACACGATGAACATTCGGGTCTGCGCGTGTCTGGGGATTCTGAAGGACGGCCAGGCGGAGCGTCTGCGCGACGCCGGCGCGGACCGCTACAACCACAACCTCAACACCAGCGAGGACTTCCACGGAAGCATCTGCACCACGCATACGCACTCGGACCGGGTGCGCACGGTGGAGGAAATCAAAGAGGCGGGCATTTCTCCGTGCAGCGGCGGCATCATCGGGATGGGCGAAAGCGATGAGGACGTCGTCTCGATGGCCTTCGCGCTGCGCGATCTGGAGATCGAATCGATCCCGCTGAACTTCTATATCCCGATCCCCGGCGTCCCGTTCGCCAATAAATGGAACTTGAACCCGCGCTATTGTTTGAAGGCGCTCGCGATGTTCCGGTTTGTGAACCCCACGCGTGAGATTCGCATCGCCGGCGGCCGTGAGCTGCATCTGGGCACGCTTCAGCCGATGGGACTTTACGCCGCGAACTCCATCTTCGTCAGCGATTATCTCACGACCAAGGGCCAATCCGCCGAGGACGATTACAAAATGATCGAGGACCTTGGTTTCACGATCGTCGCGCCGCCGGCGCGATGACCCACCCCGGCGCTTCGGGGCCGTCCTCTCCATGTGACCCACCCCGGTGCTTCGCGCCACCCCTCCCATGAAGCTGGGAAGGGTTGGAAAGAGATTCTCGAACGAAGGCTGCCTGAGCGACTTCAATCCTAACTACCCTTCCCAGCTTCATGGGAGGGGTGGCGCGAAGCGCCGGGGTGGGTTACTCAGGGGCGGCCGAAGGCTAGGACAGCGTCACTACTTCACCGACAGTGTCAGCACCGTCAGCGAGTTCGGCGGGAAGGTGTATTGGAAGCTCTTTCCAATCCCGGTGACTGGGATCGTCACGGGCGTCACTTTGTTCGGATCGCCAATCGTATTTGTATCCGTATCGTGGGCGGAGGTGAGCACGATCGCCGTTCCCTTCGGAGATACGGATCGGACGCCGTTCAACTGGATGGTTGTAGAGATCGGTTCGTACGTCGGGTTGACGGCCTTGACGTAGACGGTTCCGTTCTTGCTGACTTTGCTCACGACATAGGCGAGACCTCGGGCATGCTCCGTGTTTGAGGTTGAGGGAACGACGGTGTCGCCATGGTAGAGGCTGAAGAACTGCTGCGTGTAGTAGGCGGGCGAAACGTAGCTGTTCAATGCGTCGAAGCCGATCAGGTTTGTGCCCCACTGGGACGCGCCGGGGTTGACGTTCACCAGCAACGGCGCGTAGCAGGAGATCTGCACCAGATCCGCGTTGCGCTCGAAGCCAGCCATGAACGCGGCGTCGCCTAGCGCCCCTTTGAGGTTCGGCGTGGGGACGCCTTCCTGGCTGGCGTACTCGCCGACGAAGACCTTCGGCCCGCTGCGGCTGACCTTGTCATAGTGCTTCCAATCGGCCTCGAAAGAGCGGGCGGATTGATAGTAGTGATCGTCGATCACATCGGGCTTGCGGGATTTGACGTCGGCGCGCGTCGCGATCAATTGCAGATTGGGATACTTGGCTTTGATCGCGTCGTGGAACGCCGCGTAACGCTCTTCGTAGCTGCCGGAGTTGTCGAAGAAGTCCTCATTGCCGATCTCCACATAACGCAGCGCGAACGGTTTGGGATGGCCGTTTTTCGCACGCACGGCGCCCCATTTGGTATCGACGCCGCCCGTGAGATATTCGATCTCATCCAGTGCGTCCTGAACGAAGGGCTCCAAGCCATGACCGGGTGTCACATGCTCGTGTCCGAGCGCGAAGCCGGCGAATACGGCGAGGATCGGCTCCATCTTGAGATCATCGCACCACTCCAGGTATTCCAGCAAACCGAAGCCGTCGCTCGACCGATAACCCCATGGATCCTGATGTCCCGGCCGCTGCTCGATCGGGCCGATCGTCTTCTTCCAGTCGAAGCGCTCCGCGATCGTGTTGCCTTCCAGATAGTTGCCGCCCGGCAGACGCAGGAATGCGGGTTTGATCGCCTCCATCTGCTTCATGAGGTCGATGCGCGTTCCGTTCGGGCGGTTGTGAAATGTCGGCGGGAAGAGTGAAACCTGCGTGAACCAGAGCGAGCCGGGGGCGTCGGCGGTGATGACGAACTTATTGTTCTGAGAGGCCGGCGCGGACTTGGATGTGGCGAGGGTGACCGTGTACTTTTTCCACTCGCCCGTCACGCCCTTGACCGTAGATTTGGCGAACACCGTCGCGCCGTCATTGCTTTGGATCGAAACCGTCAGAGGAGCGGTATACGCGCCGTCGGACTTCGCGTAGAACGAGGCTTGGTACTTTGTGTTCGGCGTGACCGGGATGCCCCAATAGCCTTCGTTGGCGAAGCCAGCGCCGGCGCGCGTGGCGTCGAGGCGCAGGCTGTGCGTCAGTTCGGTGCTTGGGACGGGCTGCGTCATGTCGAGAGCGATTCGCGCGGAGCCTGCGTCGGGAAGCGCGCTCCAATGCGCGGGGGTATTGGCGTCGTCTTTGAAGGCGCGGTTTCGGATCAGCTCGGCATACAGTCCGCCATCGATGGAATGGCTGATGTCTTCGATCATCAGGCCGTACATCAGAGGATTGATCTTCGCGCCAGCTTTCGTAAAGTCGATGGTCATCACCGTCGGTAATGCAGGCGCGTCGAGTTTCAGGGCAGCGAGTTCGGCGGCGTCAATGTGGACGCCCTGGTAGGCGCGCACATCGTCGATCTGGGCGTTTGTAAAGTCCACGGGATTGCCCCCGTATTTGCCGCGCCCGATCTGCAAGTGCCCCTGCGCGCGCCACGGTTTGTCAAACGGCGCCGTGTCTTGAAGGACGCCGTTCACATAGAGCTGGATC
>NZ_JBDSQY010000017.1:0-3408 GCF_039929585.1 Capsulimonas sp. | reverse complement strand
CAGCTCCAGCGATCGGGAACCACGGATACATCGACACTGGACTACAACAAGATCCAGCTCAATCCGGCGGACATGGTGATCAACCCTCTCCTCAGAGATGGCGACACGATCATCGTCCGAGGCGGCGAGCGCCCGAACGTCTTCACGATCGTTGGCGGTGTCGCGCATCCTGGCGAGTATCCGATGCCGAGCGGCACGCTGAGCCTAGCCGAAGCGATCGGCAAGGCGGGCGGATTTGACACCATGGCCAAGCCGGCGCAAACGACGATCCTGCGCCGGTCTCCGGACGGCAAGAGCAATGTGCTGACGGTCAACGCGGCCGATCTCAACGTCCAGGGCTCAACGATGGTGAATGTCGGCGATAACATCACCATTCCGCAAGAGCGGCCGAAGGCTCCATCGGCGTTCTCGCCGCTGGCCCTGTTTGGAGTGGCGGTTACGCTGTTCGGCCTGTTCCGACACTAATCGAGCTTCGAAATCAAACGGCAAAAAGGGATGCGCATTGCGCATCCCTTTTTTCTTGCATATTGTCATTTCAGCGTATCGCTCAATTGAATTATGAGTGCGCCGCGCCCTCCGCGAGTGCATGTCGTTTTTCTTTGGCGGCGGCTCCATTTTGATGCCCATCCATGGATACAGCCTCGTGGACCTCATACGGCTCTGTTTCGACTTCCTGCTCCAGGGCATCGCATGTGTCCGCAGAAGAGCCCTGGATGCCGCGCCAGCGCTCGCGAAGCGCTGTGGGGACGAACCGGCGGCTCAGCTTCGCGAGTTCGCGCAGCCGCCCGATCTCACGGTTCATATCGACCTGCGCGATCTCCTTACTATCCAATGCGTTGATTACGCGCTCTGCAAGACGGATTGCGCCCAGGGCGACAAGCTCATTGTCGTAATCCACGGTGACGTAAAAGCGGCCTCGGGGGTCCACTGTCCAGTTCCACTGGGTCTCGCCCGCGAACGGCGTTCCCACGCCACGGCGGACTTGATCCTGAATTTCCAGGATTAAGTGCTCCAGTAGGTGAGGGATCTCCGTCGCCTGCGCTTCGCGCCGAAACGAGTAGCCGCCGTCATTGTAGCAGCGCTGCGTCGCCATATGCGGGAAGAGCTTAAAGAGAATTCGAGGGATCCGTGGGACCTCGGAAGTGGTATAGGCGTCGTTATCAGGAATCTCGACGACGAGCTTCGCCCGGTTCGTACTGTAAAAAACGATCTCTGTGATTTTCAAGGAAACTCCTTGGAATTAGTGCGAAAAACCCTTGACAAGTGGGCCGGCGTTGGGATATACTATTGCCGTAAATGTTCCCCGATAGCTCAATTGGCAGAGCGCTTGACTGTTAATCAGGATGTTATAGGTTCAAGTCCTATTCGGGGAGCCAGATGTTTCAGTATAACATAGGTTTCTTGGAAACCAACGTGTATTGACGAAAAAACCCGCGAGAAATCGTGGGTTTTTTCTGTTTTTTAAGTAAATTCACGCTCAACGAAAATGTAATGGGGGCCGCTTCAACTAAGAAGCGGCCCCCATTTGCGTTTTTGGTGGACGAGAGTGAGTCGCGTCGCCTACGCGGGAACGGCCTCGACGGCGGCGCGGGCGGGAAGGTCGGGAGCGCCGACGATCGTTTCGACGCCCAGGATCGCATCCAGCTCTTCGTTGGTGTGGCGGTGCGCCCAGTGCGCGAAGCGCTCCTGGTTCTCGCGGGTTTCCTGGAAGTTCTTGATGACGTTTTCGAGCGCGTACTTCACAAGATGCGCCGGCACCTTGCGGTGGATCGCCTTCGTGAAGGTAGCGTCCTTGCCCAGGTCGCCGCCGACATGGATGTCGAAGGCCTCGACCTTGCTGCCGTCGCCCATGGTCGCCATACAGCCCTGAAGGCCGATGTCGCCGACATGGTGCTGGGCGCAGGAATTTGGGCAGCCGTTCATGTTGATCTTGATCCCGCGCTCGTACGGCTCGGGAGTGACCATCTCCAGGTGGGAGATGACGTCCTTGATGCGCAGCTTGGTTTCCGTCAGCGCCAGGTTGCAGAACTCGATACCGGTGCACGACTGCGCGCCGCGGCGGATGGTGGGCACTTCCCACGCGAAGCCGGCGGCGGCGAGCTCGGCCTTGGCGGGTTCTAAGTTCGCTTCGGCGATGTCGGGGATCAGGCAGTTCTGGATATTGGTGAGACGGATCTCGCCGCTTCCGTACTTCTGCGCGACATCGGCTACGACATTCATCTGCGCGTCGGTCCAGCGTCCGGCCAGAATGCACAGGCCGATCCAGTAGAGGCCATCTTGTTTCTGTGCGTGGATCCCTACGTGGTCACGGAAGGTCTCGTCGGAGAACTCGAAGCCGGGCGCGGCCGGATCGGGCGACCAGTCGAGCTTCTTGCGGACTTCCTCGGTGAACTTCTCCGGGCCCCATTCGGCCATCAGGTACTTCAGGCGGGCGCGGGTGCGCTTTTTGCGCAGCTGGCTGGCGTCACGGTAGCACTCGGAGATCGCACGCTGTACATCCACGATTTTCTCGATCTGGTCGGCGGGCACGAAGATGTCCAGCTGCTTGGCGATGTGCGGCTGCAGCGAAAGGCCGCCGCCGACAAAGAAATGATAACCGACCACACCGTCGCTCTGCCGGCGATAGGCGACGAGGGAGGCGTCGTTGATCTGAGGCACGGTGCTCTGGATCGAGGATCCTTCCACGGCGATCTTGTACTTGCGGGGCAGGTCGCTGAAGTTCTTGTTCAGATGGAAGAACTCTTGAATGGCGTCGGTTACCGGGCGGGTGTCCACGAGCTCATCCGGGTCGAAGCCGGCGGCCGGGGACGCCGTGACGTTGCGCGCGATGTCGCCGCAGGCGCCGGCGCTGGTCAGACCGGTCGCTTCGAGTCGCGCGAAGATGTCGGGGAACTGCTGGATTTCCAGCCAGTGCAGCTGGATGGTCTGGCGCGTCGTGATGTCGCTGAAGCCGCGTCCGTACTCGGTCGTCAGACTGATGATCGCACGGAACTGCTCGTTGTTCAGACGGCCGCCGGGCACTTTGATTCGCATCATGAAGTGGCCTTCGTTCGGCCGCTGCTGATAGACGCCCCACCACTTGAAGCGCATGAAATCGCCGGAATCGATCGTATCGAACCCATCCGTCGCATAGCGGTAAATGTCCGCGCGTACGTCCAGACCGTCTTTTTCCCGCTTCAGGCGTTCCGCCTCAATAATCTTCTCTTCACTCATGATGCAAACTTCCTCAATGACCCAGCAAACTTCAAACAACCGCATCGCCATTTGAATTGTTTACTAATTTTGGTTGACAATTAGGATTCATTATACCGCTCTGGAAAATCTTTTTTCAAGACGCGTGAAAAAGCCTACTAGGATGGCCCCTCCGCCCCAATTCTGGGGGACCTGATTTTGGAGACTGGCATTTTC
>NZ_JBDSQY010000016.1:0-6068 GCF_039929585.1 Capsulimonas sp. | reverse complement strand
AGCGCTGGCGGATTTTTGGGCGGGACGGATTGCAGAGATCCGCTTCTACGACCGGGCGCTCTCCGCCGCCGAACTTCAGACAATTCACGACTATTCCCGGGGCGGCTAAACGATGGATGCGGATTTCGCGGATGGAAAAATCGATATCGTCGCTTCCGGAATCCGGCCGTCGCATCCTGTGGATTACGAGGTGGATTGGCCGGAAGGCGTTAAAGAACATGGCTTCGTCCTGTTTCATGGCCCCGTTCTGCTGGATGATGTTTCCGGCCGCCGTTCGCGGCCGCCGGGGACCTGCATCTTCTATCTTCCCTTCCAGCCTCGGTACTATCACGGCCTGAACGGCGCCCTGGACCATACCTGGGTCCTCGCGATCGGCCCGGGCGTTTTGGGCTGCCTGACCGATTACGGCATCCCCGTCAATACGGCGCTGGAATTGGGCGATCTTGAGTTTCTGGAGCCTTACATTCAAGATGTGCGGCAGGAGCGGCTGCATCTACTGGACCACTATGAAGATGCGATTACGGATCTCTCGCGGGATTTTTTTCGACGGATCGGCGTGCTGATCGCACAAAGCGCCGAGCCGCTGAGCACAGCGCAGCGCGTGCGTGCGAATACGCTCAGTGAGGTCCGCCTGGCCGTCCATTCGGACATGTGCCGACGCTGGACCGTCCCCGACATGGCGGCGATGAGCGGTCTGAACCCAACGCGGTTCGCCACCGAGTACACCAAGCAGTTCGGCGCAAGCCCCGTCGACGACTTGATCGATGCGCGTCTTCGCCGCGCGGAGTACCTGCTCAAACATCGATCGATGACCGCCAAGCAGATCGCCATGGAGTGCGGCTTCACCAGTCCCGAACACTTCAGCCGCCTCTTTCATGCGCGGCGCGGGTACTCGCCGGGACAGTTCCGCCGGCTTTGACAGGCATGAGAATCCATCAAGAACATCGCCACATCCGTACTTGTGGCTTTTTGCGCCCAATGTTACAATAAGCGAAGTATATTCCCATCTGTAATCCATTGGGATCTTGTATTCTCCAAAGGAGAAGAAAGTGAGAGTCATTGATGAAAGCAAATCTCCAGAAGACACACGCAGGTTTCACGCTAATCGAGCTACTTGTAGTTATTGCTATAATTGCTATATTGGCGGCGATCTTGTTCCCCGTGTTTGCACAGGCGCGTGAGAAGGCGCGAAGCACGGCCTGTTTGAGCAATCTCAAGCAGATCGGACTGGCCGTCGTTCAATACACACAGGACAACGACGAACGGTACATGTATGAGTACCGCGATGAAAACGGCGGCGCCACCCAGTGGCCTAACAACCCGCCGACCCTGCCCAACGGGCAGCTTGCGGGCTGGTACACGGCGCCGCTCAACAATCTTGCTTCTTCGAACTGGGCCTATGAGCTTCAGCCCTACATCAAAAACACCCAGGTGATGGCCTGCCCGTCGGCGCCGGATCAGCAGGGATGGAACCCGCCGACGAGTACGGACAAGATCAGTTACGTCGCCACGTCCTATGTGCTCGACGGCTTCAAGAACCCAGGAACGCCAGTCAGTCTCGCCGCCATCGTCGCGCCCTCGGACTTGATTCTCTTGTTTGACGGCGGCAACGCGACCAAGGTCGCGCAAATCCAGGGGTGGAACGGATACGACTTCAACAACCGCTGCGTCGTCAACAATAACTTCCGGCCAAGTGACGGCGTATGCCCGCAGTGCTATGGCGACTGGATCGCGCGTCACCAGGGCGGTCGCAACTACATGTTCGCGGACGGCCACGCGAAATGGTCTATCGATTCCAATATGTACATCACCACGCATCCGGACCGATGGGACGGGAGCTGCCAGAAATAAATGCGCCTGGTGGATAAACATCCGATTGCGGGTGTTTATTCGTCACATAATATTATTGCTATATTTGCAATTTATAGAATCAAAGGAGAAAGAATAATGACGAAGTTATTCCAGCACATGCGTCTCGGTTTCGCGCTCTTAGGAGCCGTTTCGGCAATTGGGTTCCAGCCGGCGGTTGCGGGCAGTCCGCCGGGGGATGTGGTCGGCAAGCTTACCGCCGCCTATCAAGGCTACTTTAGCTGTAAGGAGCCGACGGCGCCCGACGGTCAGGGGTGGATTCACTGGGCGTACGATGTCAGCAGCGCGCCCAGCCTCACCAATTACGGCTGTTCGTCCTGGCCCGACATGCGTCCGTACAGCACCGGGACTTACGCCACCAGCGCTCCCAACTTCGGCAATGGTCAGCCCGCGAAGCTCTTTACGTCTTATAACTCGTCCATCGTCAGCACGCACATGCAGATGATGAAGCAGAACGGCATGGACACCATCGCGATCGGCCGGTTCAACCCGACGGGGATCTCCGGGCCGACACAGTGCGCGCAGCTCGTGCAAAACGCGGCCCCCGGCGCCGGCATGAAGTACTATATCAGCTACGATCTTTCTGGCTGGAATAACTTCTCCACCGAACTGCCGAATGACTGGACGAACGTCATCGTCAATCAGCTCCACATGCCCACGAACGCCAACTATGCGAAGCAGAACGGCAAACCCGTGGTCGAGGTGTGGGGGCTGGGTAACGTCAATCCGCATAACGGAACGCCGACGTCTGAGCTTGCGCTGGTCAATTGGCTGAAGTCGCAGGGCTGCTATGTGATCGGCGGCGTCTCCCACGCTTGGCGTTGGGGAACCGACATGCAGCCCTTTGTGAATGTCTTCCAGGCGTGCAACATGCTTCAGCCCTGGCAGATCGGCGTCGTCGGCGACATCGGCAGCGTGGACGCCAACAAAAGTACGCAGTCAGATGATCTTGCCTGGTGCAACAGCCACAGTGTCGATTACCAAGTTTGTATCCTGCCCGGCGATATCAGCGTGCATCAGCGCCAGCACGGGAATCTGATGTGGGAGGAGTTCGCCAATCTCAGATCCATCGGTGTCCAGAGCGGCTTCATGACGATGTTCGATGAGTTCGGGGAGGGCAATCAGCTCATGCCGACCGCCGAGGACGCGAGCATGAGCCCGACCAACCCCTCGAACATTACGATCCCCGCGACCGGGACGAATCATTTCTGGACATTGGACGAAGACGGAACGCATTGCTCGGCGGACTATTACATGCGCCTGACGGCCGACGGCGGCAAGATGCTGCAAGGTCTGATCCCACTGACCTACACGCGCCCCACGCCGCCCGTGCGCAAGCTGGTCCCCGGCGCCGTCGTTTCGTTTCAGGCGACCGTCAACGGCAAATATGTCTGCGCTGATAATTCCGGATCGAGCCCGCTGATCGCCAACCGCACCTCGGTCGGGGTATGGGAGCAGTTCCGTGTGGTCGATCTCGGAAACCGCAATATCGCGCTTCTGTCGCTTTCCAACAACCTCTACGTCTCGGCAGGGACCTTGGGAACCAGCGTGCTGACCGCCAACCACAGCTCGGCAGGCGCCGGGGAATCCTTCTACGAGTGTGACGCCGGTGGCGGCAATGTTGCCCTGCGCTGCCTTGCCAACAATCAATTCGTCTGCGCCGAAAACGCCGGCGCGAATGCTCTGATCGCCAACCGGGCGACTTATGGATCGTGGGAGACGTTCACTGTTCGAACATATTAGCAATTTCGAATAGAATTTCGTCCACAAAGCGGCCCCGCCAATCAGAGCGAAAAGAGCTCTGATTGGTGGGGCCGCTTTGTGACTTGGGTGCACTCTTTTTATATCAAATGAGTTAATCGTATAGATATCGAGATATCAATTTTGAGTATTATCGTAGAACTGTTTGTATCAGAAAGTGCTATACAATTGCCAATTAATGCCTTGCCCAGTCAATTGAGCTGTGATATACTTCAAACACAGAAACGCAAATATTCCATTCGTACGCTTTCTGGCCGATCCACAAATTATTTTCACTACCCGGGAGGTAGAACTATGAATGATCTTTATCCTCGCAAAACTCGATCTGGATTTACGCTGATTGAATTACTCGTTGTTATCGCAATAATCGCGATTCTCGCCGCGATTCTCTTCCCTGTTTTCGCCAAAGCTCGCGAAAAGGCGCGCCAGATCAGCTGCCTTTCCAACATGAAGCAGCTTGGCCTTGGCTTTATGCAGTACATCCAGGACAATGACGAGTTGTGGCCAGGCGCCGCCAGCGGCGGCGGCCCTCTCAGCCAGGGCGGCTGGGGCTCACAGATCTATCCCTACGTAAAGTCGACCAGCCTTTACAAGTGTCCGGACGAAAGCGGCATTGTCGCCGGCGTCCCTTACACCGTTGCCTACGTCATGAACTACGAGATTTACGTGAACGCCGGCAGCTGGGCCGACGACAACCGCAATGGACTGAACCTGGCGGCCATGGTCACTCCGGCCTCCACGCTGGTGCTGTACGAAGGGCTGAACGGCGCGGCTTACACACTGGACAATAAAGACCCATCTATCATGGCGAACCATGCAGGATGGTCTAACGGCAATTCGGGCGAGATCAGCGATCGCCACGACAACACTTCCACCCGGGCATCCAACTTCACATTCGCCGATGGGCATTCGAAGTTCGTCAAGAGAGCCGCTGTTTCATTCTTCCCGGGAGTTTCGCCCGACAACCTGGGTAACTATTCGATTACCTTCGCCTACAAATAGTTTTCGGTCTCACTCTCAATCCAATACACCCAAGGCCCAAACGCATTTTTACTGCGTTTGGGCCTTTTCTCATTTTATTGAAGCACACTCCACTATTCTTGAATTGATTGAAGTTTGTATTACTTATATAATGTATATCGTATTAAATAATATAGCACATTCTCTTGGGCAACGGTACAATCACTAGCATAGGGCGGCCCAACCGAGCTTCGACATAGGAAGGTCGTTCGCCCATATCACCATCATTGGCCGCAATATTGAGATGCATGAGGACATTCAGGACTCTGGCATCCGGGGCGTTGTTCAGCGGTTTTAATCCTGAAAGACCGGGAAACGCAATGACAAAGCCAAAGCAAGTCGAAGAAGAATACGGCCTTGGGGCGGTGATCCCGGCGAATGAAACTCGCGATGCGGATGGCGCGGCTCTTCTCGCCCAAGAGGTGATCGATACGATCCGTAAGCCGCTGCTGGTCCTTGGGGACGGGATGCGAGTGCGGAGCGCGAACCGATCCTACTGCAATGTTTTTCAGGCGCTGCGGGAGGATGTGGAGCAAAGCTGCTTCTATGACCTCGACGGCGGTCAATGGGACACCCCGCGCATGCGCGAGCTGCTAGAGCATGTCTGGGAGCACGAGGCTCCCTTCGAAGACCTGGAGCTGCAAAGCGAGTTTCCGCGTATCGGCGCGAAGACCGTGCTGGTGTATGCGCGACGCCTGATACACCAGGGCGAAAATTCGCGCTTGATCTTACTGGCCCTCGAAGACATCACGGAGCGTCGCCGCGCCGAACAGCTGCTCGCGGCGGTGGACTCTTATGCGCAGAACATCGTCGACACGGTGCGTGAGCCACTTCTGATGCTGGACCCCACCTTGCGCGTGAGAAGCGCCAACCGCGCTTTCTATCAGACCTTTCAAGTCACTCCTGAAGAAACCGAAGGCTGCTTGATTTACGAATTGGGCAATCGGCAGTGGGATATTCCCGGTTTGCGGACGCTCTTGGAGGAGATTATTCCTCAGAAATCAGTCTTCAACGACTACGAATTGGCGCATGACTTCCCGTCGATCGGAAGGCGTGTCATGCTGCTGAATGCCCGTGAGCTTCGCGCCGGCAATCACACGGAGGTCATCGTGCTGGCCCTTGAAGACATCACGGAGCGCCGGCGCGCCGAACAGGTGCTCGCGGCGGTGGAATCCTATGCGCAGAACATCGTCGACACGGTGCGAGAGCCACTTCTGATGCTGGACCCCACCTTGCGCGTGAGAAGCGCCAACCGCGCTTTCTATCAGACCTTTCATGTCTCCGCCGAAGAGACCGAAGGCTGCTTGATTTACGAATTGGGCAATCGGCAGTGGGATATTCCCGGTTTGCGGACGCTCTTGGAGGAGATTATTCCTCAGAAATCAGTCTTCAACGACTACGAATTGGCGCATGACTTC
>NZ_JBDSQY010000015.1:0-7802 GCF_039929585.1 Capsulimonas sp. | reverse complement strand
CATGCCGACCATTTAAGGTGTGAGGATCCAACGGATTTGACCATTCTCCGCCCTCGATACGGATTGCATTTAGTGTAGCGAACTGTCTCACTTATTATAGACACAGAGGGCATTGGGATGGATTTTTAGAGTACGACCATGCACCGAAGTCGTACATTGCTCCCGAAGCGGACAGCCCTCGCAGTGTTCATCAAAATAGAAGGTCTTGCCACCGTCTTTGTGCTTCGTGTAGTCATTGCTGATGTGTCCGGCTGGGCAGGTCACTCGATCGTTATTTAAATCGATCTGAAACTCGTTCTTGCCGAAGAGGCCGCTCGGAGGCGATGGGACTTTGGCGAACAGAGTATGCTTGCTGTCGGCGAACTCAGACCGGGTCTCGGCGCCGCCATAGGCGCAGTCGCCCAAGAGCTCACCGATGGGAAGGCCGACATTCTTCTGCGCCTCCTCGACTTGCTTGAGTGCATCCGTGGCGTCGCCGGCGTTGCCGCAGAGTATCGCGCAGCTCAGAACGATCCCGCTGCCGGTTTCACAGACAACCGAGGACTTGTGGCCATTAAAGCGCTTGCTCGCGCTTTTGCGTCCGTGGCGCTGCTCGGGATCCGTGGCCGAGGGAACACGGTCCCGGACGGTTTCTTGCTTGATGGAGGCCTTCGTTTTGCCGGGATCGTTCGGATCAGACTTCTCCTCCACGTCTTGCAGGAGAAGCTGGCTGAGCAGTCCGGCGCTTTCGACAACACGTTTGGAGCCGCCATCGGCGATCTTGAGCAACCGCCGCGCCTGCTCGACCAGAGTGGAAAGAAAGGCGTCGCGTTGCTCTTCATCGTTCCAATCGACCACCACTGTTCCTTTGATACTCGGCTCGGACAGATCCGTCAGGCCGTTGCCGTCGAGAAAGTCGCGGATGGCGCAGCCGGCGTCGCGAGCAAGGGCTCTTGCCAGTTGGCGCATCGCTTGGGCCAACAGATTGTAGGTGTCCTGCACGGCTCCGCGTCCCAGCATCGGCTTGGTGTCGATGGCGGCGGTGATCGCTTTGCCCTCGATCAACCCGGACGCTTTCGCCTGCTCAATGCTGCGTTTGAGAAGGGTGCGGAACTCTTCGTGCAGGATCAGATGGCTGCGGAAGAGCTGCAAGGTGCTCTTGGCGCACAGCGCTTCTCCGGCATGGCGTCCGAGCACGGCCGCCCATCGCAGATCGAACATGGAGCATTCGATGGCGCGCTCATCGGAAACGCCGTCATGGGTCTGCAAAATGAGCATCAGCGCCAGCTGCGACGGCGGCACGCTGGGGCGGCCGTTGGAGGAGTGGTAAAGCGGGGCGAACTCTTCGTCTTTAAAGTGGCCCTTTTGCGCGGCAACCGCTAGCTGATAGTGAAAGCTCTTGGGCTTCATCTCCAGCGGCCAGACGTTGCCGACATCGAAGAGACTGTAGTTGGCGGGGCGTTTTCCGATCACGACAGGGAACCTACCTGGTAAGATGGTGATATTGGTAGATTCGACGCCGCCGATTCTAATTCCTTGCTAAACTAAGCAGGCAAGCGGACTTTTCGGCCGCGCTTCTAGGAAGTCGCGGGCGCTCGCCAGATGGATCGTCGCGCGCATCATTGTGGCGCGCACCGCCATACGTTCACGCAGCAGACGGTGCAGATCCTCACGCTCGAATGAAGCCAGCCGCGTCCACAGCCCAAGATACGGCGGCTTCGCTTCCTGCGCCTGCATGGCGGCGAGGTGCTCGATGGCCTCCAGCGCGGTCGCTTCTTCGCGTCGCAGCAGCCACTGGCGCGCGAGCAAGGCGCGGTTCAGTTGGTCTTGTGTGAGAGTATCCGCCGGCAAGGTCATCCATGGCTCGCTTTGAGATTTTATGCTCGCCGCTTTGAGCGGGAGAATATCCCATTAGACACACATGGCGTTTTCCCCTGCGCCAATACGTCATGGGGGCGTAGTTCAAATCTCCGACGCCTGGGGCGTTGCCCCAGGCTCCGATTGGGTCGCCCCTTCAGGGCTAAAAATAAGGACCCGTCTTCGACCACCCTCTTTAGCCCTGAAGGGGCGAGCTATTAGGAGCCTAGGGCAACGTCCTGGGGTGTGAACGCAGAGGCATACGCTTGTCTGCCTGAAATTTGAATGGCTCCCACCTTATGGAAACCGCACACGCGATTCAATGGCTATTTGCCGCTCAGTCCCGATTTGACTGCCTGCCAGAACGAGGGGTCTTCTTTACCGAGCGCCCACACCGAGACCCCGTTCAGTTTTCGCGATGCGGCCAGCTTCGCCTTCTGCCGGATGCTTGTGGCGTCTTCATACCAGATGACATGGTTGTCACCGTCTTTGACATATTCAAAGTGCGGAGAGCCCGAGGCCGGGTCGCGCAGCGGCGTTGCTTTCGTTGTCTCGATCAGCGCGGGGATGTCTTTCCAGGAAACATCAATACAGGTCTTCTTGGTGAGGTTCCAGTCATAGCCGTAGGCGGCCAAACCGAGATTGATTTTCGAAGCGGGCATGATCGAAAGTGCGTATTTCGTCGTGTCCGTTACCCAATCGATGCTCGCGACTGCTCCCCGCCCAGACCACGGCCCATGCTGATCGTAGGCCATATACTGGACAATATCGACGTCGCGACCGATGCTGCGCAAATCGAATGCGCCCGACCAGGAGTTTGTCGGGTCGTCCTTCGTTTGTGTCGGAACGGAGATCACCGTTTTGAACCCGGCTTGACGCATGCTCGACGAGACTTGATGAACGAACGCCGTGAACGCCGCGCGATCCGCGCTCGGCACGCCTTCGATATCCAAGTTCACTCCTGTGTACCCATTGGCTCGGATCAGCGCCAGGGTATCCGCGATCAGCCGGGAGGTTGCAGCGGCGTCCGTGATCACGCTATGGGCAATCGCCGAATCGAACCCAACGGCGCCAAAATTCGCCAAACACACATACGTCTTCATCTTGCGAGATTTCGCTGCGGCGAGCGCCTGGACCGGAACATCGCCGCTGATCGACCCATTCGCCGCCACCTTGAAGGTATCGGTCGATACCTGATTGAACGATCCGCCGAAATTCTTCACGGAAGTGTCCGCGTCCGCATTCGCGGTGTAGTATCCCAGAACAACTGGAGCGGCGTTCGCGGCGGGAACTACCGAGCCGAGCAGCACGAGAGTGAAGGCGAAATTCTTAATATTCACAACGGGACTCTTTTCAAAATTCTTATAGAAGACGTGTGAATATATTAATACAATATTGGATTTTTGTCAAGACTTCTAGGTTTTATGTGAATCGAGCAAATGTGTTATGATAAGAGGACATTGAGATAAGTGGACATGCGATGCAAATTCTGATGGTAATCGGCGGACTTTTGCTGCTGGCTGTTTCTAGTGTCTTCGATGATTCCGCGCGCCGAGATTGCCGGCATACGAAATCGCATGGTATGCGCCGAACGCCAGCAGCAGCCAGATAAGTCCGTACCACCAATGGAGCTTGCCATGGGTGATCATGGCGATACCGACCGCAGCGTAGACCGGCGGATGGAGCGCGCCGCCAAGTACGGGAATCATACCGATCGCCCCGCCTTCACTCTCGTATGACATCGGTAAATAGGATATTAACCACAAAACGGCGATGGTTAACAGTACCCAGCCAAAAACCACCCAATAGGTCATCTCACATTCCTTTCGAAGCATCGTTCTCATTGCGGACAGCGCAGTTGACGCACTTAATGTAAACGAAACAATAAGAAAAAGGTTTCGCATGTCTACATCAGAAAATTCCGTAATGGATGAGGTTGAGGCGTCTCAGCCAGAGGGTCGAGCGGGGAGCTGGCTTTGGATCGTGCTGCCGGCAGCGATTTACGTCTTGGCGCTGGCGGGACCGGGACACACTCTGTGGAGCGGTTTGGCGAAGATATATGTGGGGATGTCGGCGACCACGCTTTTGATGACCTGCGCGCAAGCCATCAAGGCGTCCCTGCAGAAAGTACACAGCTGGGACGCCTCTGTCGGATGGGGCCCCTGGTTTGCTCGTGTGCGTCTGGGAAGGATTCAGCTATTCTGGAGATTGTTTCCGCTTGCGAGTGCGGTCTTTCTCGCCGGCGATCCGATGGCATGGCCGAAGAACACTACGACGTGGAAATCGATCGGTCTGGATGTATTGCCGCTAGCTCTGTACTTCGGCGTCGCCTGCGCGCTTGTCCATAAAACGCCTTCGCAGATCCTTCATTCCGCCTTGGGTCTCTTTTCCTCTCAAGAGCAGTTGGTGAATTTGACCCAAGTGTCAGCATTTGCCGACAGTATGTCGCTGCTTTGCCTCATGAACTTTGTGCTGACGATATTCATAGGATTCGTCATTATGCACGCCGCCGCCTCTGTCCCGACGGAGGCTTCAACCTCCCAGCACGTTTCCTGATTTCGTGAGCGTCAGGAGATGGAAACGTGCAGAGCCGCCTTGATTGCTGCCCGAATCCCCTCAGTCATCTGATCCAGCGGCAGCGACGGCTGGCCTTCGGCGGCGTGTTCGGTGGACTGGGGGATGTGGATAAAGCCGGCGGCGCAGTCGATGCCGTGGGTCTCAATGTAGCGCAGGGTTTGGTAGAGGATGTGATTGCATAGAAAGCTGCCGGCGTAGCCGTGGCGACGCACTGGCAGCTGAGCGCGCTCTTCGATGGCGGCGCAGATCTTGTCGATGGGGAGGGTGGAGAAATAAGCGGCTGGGCCGCCGCTCTCGATGGGGTGGAGCGCTTTCGATCCCTCGGAAATGCGATGGTTCACGGCGAACATCTCGACATCAACCGAGCCGGTTCCGGCGCTCAGCCCCAGGCAGATCACGGAGGCGGGATGCAGCTCTTCAATGGCCGCGAAGACGCGCCGCGTGTCTTCCTCGAAGACCACGGGCAGCGTCAGGGCGACGACCCGGGCTCCTCCGATCACTTCTCCGTTCAGGCGCTCCGCGATGAGCTGCGATGGATTGACCGCATTGCTGTGAAACGGCTCGAATCCTGTCAGTAGTATTGTCTTCATGTGCTGGGACGGCTTTTCCTAATTTTTGATCAACGCGGTCATCACCGCAATCTCCGTCATCTCGTTCTCTTCCAGCGAATGCAATATTCGCTTCAAATAAGCTGGGTCATGCTCGATCGCTTTGGCGAAGGACTGGAACAGCTTGACGATTTGCGGGAAACCGAATGACGATTGGTAATATGCAGACATGCCGACGAGCAAGCTGCGCAGCATGGCGAAATGAGCGGCCATCAGCACAAATTCGCTGTAGACGCTCTTCTCTTCGTAGTAGACGCTCTTCTGCGGCCCAAATGGGAATAGCAGCTTGAAGACGTAGTTGACGAGGTAATTTTCGAAGATGTACTCATGCTGCTCCATGAATGGCTTGTAGTATTGCTCATATGCGTCCGTGTAGCGTGATGCGGCTTCATCGATCGTCGTGTCCGGAGTGTATCCGACGCCTTGCATGCACTCGTAGTAGCAGTCGATGAACCGATGGCTGACGCTGTCCGAGAAAATCCGATGCTCCATGGACTGCGCCAGGAAGTTGAACTGAAGGGCGGGGTGAACTCCAATCCCTGCGAGCGTTTCATCGAAGAGGCGCTGGGCGATATGACCCGAATAAGATTGAATCAGATCGGGAACGCCGTCGGTTGTCTGATCCACAACCAGCTGGTTGAGCTGATCGCAGAACAGACCGAGCATGACCATTCGTTCCCAGACATCGTAAGCGCGATTTTGCAGCAGAGAAATCACGAACTGCCGCACTTCCCAGAAATAACGGTAAGGCTTCGACGATCCCGTCACATCCGCACTGTTCAATACGGGGAAGTCCGTGAACCGTTCGTCCTGTTCCTCGGTGATCTTGTCGAACTTCATCGGCTCGGGATTGAGCAGGACGGCCCTGGCGGCGGCTGGGCAGGAGAGATAAAGAGATCGTTCGATGACGCCGTCGACCGTACTCATCGCGCGTGGAAACATCGAACAGGTGCGGGAGAGCGCTCGTTCGCCAAGGATCTGCTGGATCGCGCAAAGGCGGTCGTCGGTGAGAAACGGGCAGTGGCCATCCTTGACGACCACCTGCGCATAAGTAGCGTCGTTCACGGATGCCGGGTTCAGCGCGATTCCTGTTTCGATGATGGGCTTCAGCTTGGGGTGCTCGCACGCCTGATATTTGCCGTACGTATGCTTATCGATCACGACGCCCATACCCGCGCAGCACGTGTCTTCGCAGTCGGAGCCGATACAGCGAAAATCCGCAAAATATCTCGGCTGCAGTAATTTGATGGGGCGAAGCATGACCGACTCCTTTGTGGCCGCATGACTGTCAGCAGGATTTATTCTTACCCAGTGTGGCAGTCGCCAAATCTGTTTTGAAATCCCAGTATATGGGATGAGGCAAAGTGTGTCAATATAGTCTTGCGAAGGCCGGGAAGGAGCGAGATTTGGACACACTATCAATCGACGGTGACGGGGAGGAGAGCGGCGTGCTGGGAACGCGTATGCCGCGCCGCCGTTTCCATCAGATCGTTTTTCTGATCGCCGGGTTTTATAATATCGGCTGGGGGCTGTTCTCGGCGGCGCAGCCGCAATGGCTCTTTCGCTTCGCACATATGGCGCCGATCAACTACCCTCAGATCTTCGCGTGTCTGGGAATGGTTGTCGGCGTATATGGAATTCTCTATTGGGAGGTCGCGCGCCGCCCCGAACATGGCTGGCTGATCGCGGCGGTCGGAATGCTCGGCAAAGTGCTCGGCCCCCTTGGCCTGGCGCAGCTCATTCTGACGCATCAATGGCCGCTCGCCACAATCGCCCTCTGCGTCACCAACGACTTCCTCTGGTGGATCCCGTTTGGTCTCTACCTCTACGACGCCTGGCCATGGTTCAAAGCCACGCTGTCAAAGTTCGGCGCTCAGTCCTGACTTATTCTTCCGCCCCGATCAAGACCGCCCCCTCTGGGATAAAGTCGCGTGCTTCCAGGCCGCACAGCGAAACGACGGTGAGCGGCAGGCTGAGCACGGCGGAAAGGGCGGCGTGACGTTCCCGTTCTGTTTGAAATCCGAAACGGAGTGCGGTCAGCGGAGCTTGGTCGCCGACGCCGGCCTCAATACACGCATCGATGAATTTTGGCGTGAACTCTTCCTGCATCGTCGCCGGCAGCATTTGAAACGCAAGAGCGAAATGCGAGGCTCCGTGATGTGAGGGGGAAGTCGGTTCGGCAACGCCTTGCAGTAAATTGCGGATCTCTGTCTCAAAATCGGGGATTTCTCGATCGGCGCCTTTGGACTCGCGAAGAATGCCGTCGAGCAGAGAAACCCAGTCGCTACTCACTCCCCATGTTTTGCAGAGCAGACGGGCATTTCCGCCTTGGGGCGCGTTGGGAAGCTTCTCCCGGCCGCTGAAGTCAAGATAGGAGGGGCAGGAATCATATTCATCCAGGATTTCGCCGTCGGCAATAAGCTGATACCAGAGAACAGAGTCGTCGTAGTTGTGCATGGCTAAAGCAGGACAGTCGAATTGCTGAGACATTAAGCGTGCGTATTGCTCGATGCGGTCTTTCATCAAGCAATTTCCGGAGGAAAAAATCGCGACCCCATTTTCCTGGGGCGTGACGACGCCAATCTCGCCTTGCGTTTCGAAGCAGCTGGCGATTTCCGCCTGAGACGTTCCTTTGATAGCGATGTTATAAGCATACTGTAGTTTAGCGGTTTTACCGCTCTCTCTTTTCCTGGCTCACATGGCCTCCGCCATCTGATCAGATTTATTGCGACTTTGCTCGTTCTCGATGGAAGTGTCAAAAACTCCATCTTGATGCTTGGC
>NZ_JBDSQY010000014.1:0-13581 GCF_039929585.1 Capsulimonas sp. | reverse complement strand
TTCCGGAAGCGCTGCCAACAGCCGTCTGGATCAACCCGCCTGCCCAAAAGGAGGACGAAGAGTTAGGCGACGATCGGCGCGAAAAATAATGGACCAAGTTGTCTCAAACTATTGACACGTTCCGCTGGCGGAAGCCTTTGCAGCTTCATTGACTATAATTATACCTAGACAGCTCGGCTGCTCGGGTGAGCCGTTACGCGCCATACACACGCCGGCCGGTCGTGTGCATGGCGCCGATTACCAGATCGAGATTCCTATCTGCGTAAGCTGCTGGCGAGCGATCCAGCGCCGAAATATTCCGCGCTCCAAGCCTGCTTCGATCAATGACGTATAGGTAAATGTTTCCTCAGGTTCGCAGTCGCTATCTACCCAGGTGGCTTCCCAGAGATTATTCGTCTTGACGTGTTCGACGAAGGACGCATAGGTTGTGTAAAATCGATCCAGCCGCGCGATCATCTCCGCCACTGTGGGCGCCTGGGCGCCGCCGGGTTCTTCACGAGTGTACGGCCAGTCAATGGAGTTGAAAACTCGCTCGACCCACCAGCCCATGTCAATCATACGGTTGAGCATTTCACGCAGATTTTTGTCTGGCGCCGCCCAAGGAACCTGCTGGATCTGGCAAAAAACGTTGCATCCAGCTGAGCGTCTGTCAGGGTGAGAGCCGATTCCAGCAGCCCTCGCTTTGCTCGGTAGTCGTTGTCCAGCATTCGGTCCACAAGATCCATCGAATATTCTCCATGTTGCGGAAGCGTGCGCAATGTGTGCGTCGTAGTGGACGAAGCTTGCGCCATGCAGGTTGACCGCGCCGCCGTGCTGCTTGCGGAACTGGCTGGGAGAATTGCCATACGCGCGGCGAAATGCGCGGGAGAATCCTTCCAGGCTCACATAACCGGCGTCAAACGCGATTGTGCTCACGGGGGATAACGTATGGCGCAGATCGTGCGCGGCTCGCTCCAGACGCAGACGGCGCTGCAAGTCGCCGGGCGTTTCGCCCATCACTTGACGGAACACGCGCTGGAAGTGATAACGGCTGACGCACGCTTCCTCCGCCAAACCGCCAGCTGGTGATCCTGCGGCAAGCCGCCGCTCCATCAGCCGCATCATTTCTGCTCGGCGCCGCTCATAAGCAGCTTGTTTGTCGTTTTCGTCCACGCAGAGATTGTATCCGGGATGGAGAGGGATGTGGTTGACCGATATTGCTCGTTTAAAGGGAGAGAGGAAAGCTTTAGCCTCCTTCAAAGTACCTCCGGTAACCCGCGAGCTGAGATTGAGGGGAAAAGCCGTTAAAATCGCCTCCTCCTTCGCATTTGAGAATATATTCCAAAGCTTCTTTGGCGTTCTCCGAGTCGAGCGTTGAGAGATACGCTTTCGTTTCTTCCAGTCCGGCGCCGCAGAGAAACTGTACATCCAGATAACACGCCATATCCATACTGGTTTGCTTTGCGTCCCAAATACGCAGGACATCCTGCAAATCGCCATACGCGAAGAGCTGGACACAAGATAGCATCGCCAGATCGTCTTCACGCTGGCGTGGATCGCCTTTTCTCCCGACTGCAGAGTTGTAGTGGTTTCGCTCGATCTCCGCCTCTCGGTCCAAGATCGCGCGAATCTGAGGAAGATCGGCTTCCTTTGGGGTGAGGCCATAAAGCGCGAGGCTTTCTTCTGTTGTCATAATTGAAAAACTTTCGATGCAATGTGATTAAATTGACTCGCACGCCCATTATAACATAGCGTGATTGCGCGGTAACTTTCCTTCGCGTATATGGCTCCTTGAAATTGAGAGACGCGAGAGGGTGCAATTGGAAGAAGATTATCGAGAGTGGATTGTGCGCGCCCAGGATGAGGACGCGGATTTGAAAGAACGGCATCGGGCGTTCGCCGAGGTCGTGCGGCGGTTCCATGGAATGGCGTATGCTTATGCGCATGCGTATCTGGGGGATCGGCGCGAAGCTGAGGACGCCGCGCAGGAGGCGTTCGTGACCGTCTGGCTTCAGCTTTCAAAGCTGCGTGACGCCGCGACGTTTCCGGCCTGGCTGCGGCGCATCGTCGTGACCCAATGCTGCCGCCTTACGCGGCGGAAGCAGGTTGCGTCGGTTTCACTGGACCATGCGCTGCATGTTGTGTCGGATGAGTTTGAGCCGGCTCGCTTGTCGGAGCAGCGAACCTTCCGCGACGATGTGCATGCGGCGATTGCGGCGCTTGGCGAAAACGAACGGGTCGCCGTCACGATGTTTTATATCGGCGGCTACACCTATCAGGACATATCGGAGTTTTTGGACGTCCCGCTTTCCACGGTCAAGAAACGATTGTATACCGCTCGCGGTCATCTCCGAGAAAGGATGACCGAGATGATTGATGAGACATTCGCACAAGATCGAACACAGGCGGCGGACACGGTTCTGTCTGTGATCCAGTTCTTCCAGGCCCTCAAAGCCGGCGACGCCGTGGAGGCGGCGCGCTTATTGGACGAACGGCCGGAACTCCTAGCCGCTACAATGACCGATGGTTATGGCATCGAACGCCAATCCGCGCTGACGGCAGCGATCGGCGCTGGGAAACAATCCACGGTCGAGCTGCTCATCCAGCGCGGCGTGTCGGTCACCCTCACCGATGTCCATTCCGCCGCCATGCGCGGCTTCCGGGAGATCGCTCACCTATTAGTGAACGCGGGCGGCGTGCACGATACTCTCGACACCGCCCATCCCGGCGCCCATGAGTTCTTTCGCGCGGTTCACTCCGGCGATACTATTGGGATTAAAGACCAATTGGAAGCGCAGCCGGATCTTGCTGCGGAGCGGGATCGTCACGGTCGAACGGCTCTTCTGATTGCCGCCGCGAATGGTTACGCTGATATTGTGGAGCTTTTGCTCAGTCATGGCTCATCCGTGGACGCTGTCGATCTGAAAAACCAAAACGCTCTCAAGCATGCGGCGGCGAATGCGAACTGGTGTAACCAGGGACACACCGAGGTGATTGAATTGCTTGCGGCGTACGGTCCCGACTACGATCTCTTTACGGTCGCGGGCGCCGGAGTGCTTTCTCTGGTGACGAAGCTTGTCGAAACGCAGCCGCAATCAGTGAACGAGGAAAACGAACGTGGGGAGACGCCGCTCGAATGCGCCCTCATCGGTTTCTCCAAGGGCGCATCAAATGTGATCGAGTATTTGATGACGAAGAGTCCGATCATGAATATTTGGTTGGCGGCGCAATTCTGCGATGTTGAACGCGTCCGTCAGTTACTGGCTGAGAACCCGGAACTTGCTGATGCGCCACGCGGCGAAGGCCGAAGCAAGAGGCCCTTGCACTATGCCGCTCAAAATTGGCGACCGCAAGAGCAGGCCGCCGCCGTCGTCCATCTCTTGGCCCAGCACGGCGCGGACGTGAACGCCGTCGAGAGCAGCTTCGGCTGGACGCCTCTTCACACCTGCGCCGAATGGTGGAACGACACCCAGATCGCCGAAGCCCTCCTGGCGCACGGCGCCGAGATCAACGCCCGCTCTGCGCAGGGCTGGACGCCGCTGCGCTACGCCATTGCCTTAGGACGAGAAAAGATGGCGGTGTTTCTGCGTGAGCGCGGGGGAGAAGAATAGGAAGTGACTGATCCTTGTAAAAATCGATTGCCCTATTCTCCACAGCTGAAGCAATGGTCTAGTCAGGGGGAAGGCGGCTCAAGCCGACTGCCGGATTTCGGATTGTGGTGAACGCCTATCCTCATCCGACAGCCGGCTTCAGCTGGCTTACCCCTGATTAGACCACTGCTTCAGCTGTGGGACGGGAGTTCAGTCACCCCCGAAGAATAGGAAGGACAAAAGAGCGACCATGGAGAAACAATATGTGTTTTTAATACACTAACATGGAGAATGACAATGATGATGCGAATTCTCGTGACGGGATCGACTACTTGGAGCGACAAAGACCGCCTCAAGAGCATACTTGGCGGTTTCCCGCTTGGCGCCGTCTTTGTGACCGGAGACACTTCCGGTATTGACGCTCTGACGATGGAAGTCGGTGCGGAACTGGGCTTTCGCGTGGACGCCATGCGCAAGACATCCGGCGACGCCCAGCGTTATCCCCGCGCCTCTTGGAAAGGTCTCAATGAGCGCATGGTCGCCTCCGGCGTCACCCTCGTCCTGGCGTTTCATCCTGACCTTGGTGTGCCTGGCCGCGCTCGCGGCACACAGCACGCCATTGATCTCGCGACCGCCGCTGGGATCTCCGTCCAATCTTATACTCGCTAAGCCGCTAAACATCCCCGGGAATCTCAAATGGTTTCTGGGGATGTTTCCGTTTCGCGCCATTAGCGTTGGTCGGCGAATGGGTCGAAGGGCGGCGGTATCGAATCGGTCTTTCCCGTCTTCACAGGCGCTGGCGGCGGGGCAGGCTGCTGCTGTGGAGCCTGAGCATAATGGGGTGCGACCGGAGGATGGTATGGCGGCGCCGACTGCGGCGCCGGTGGCGCTTGTCCGTAAGGCGGCGGGTACTGAGGCGGGGGCTCGGCCTGACCGTAAGGAGGCGCATACCCGCCACTGTCTGGATAACTCTGGCCTGGGGAATACGGGATCGAGCCGAGACCCGGCTGGGCGGGAAGATCCTCCTGCACAGGGCCCCGACGGAACGGATTATCGTCGCCAATCCAAATCTGAATGCATCCGATGGTGAGAATGATCCCCATCGCGAGCATTCCCACTCCCTTCCAAATGTTCGGCCGGACGCCGTCTGCGATCACGACGGCGCCGCTGTCGACGGCTTCGGCTGTCTCATCCAGACGCCGGCGCAGGATCGTCTCGTCGGGATGGTCCGATTGAACCATTCCGGTGAAGTCCAGCTGACGGTATACCGGGGGCTTGGCGTAGATGTCCCGACGACCATTGGCGTCCGGCCGGCTGATTTCGGGGGCATTGGCCTCCGCCTCCTGCATCAGCGCCGAATTGGAAGTGCGGAAGAACGCATGCACCGGGGTTCCCGGCGCCTCATTCGGGGAGTGAAGCGCAATGTAAGTGTAGTCGGCGTGACTGCCATAGCCGGGCCGCCCGCCATCACCCATCAGGGTTGTGGACTGGCTCATGTCGAGATAGCCGCCGGTAACATGATACCAGCCGGAGGACGGAGGATCCTGCTCGAACTGGGCGACGGTGAGGGTTTTTGGACGCGGATTCGCGAGGCCGACATAAATGCCGTTCACACCCGCGACGAGAAAGAAAAGCGCTCCCAGCGGGATGAAGAACTTCCAGTATCGCAGGATAAAATAAATCGGCATAAACGGCATTGAAACTGTTCTCCTCGGAGTGATATCCGCATTTCAGCACAGCGAGTATACCATTACGCTTGTCCGCTCGTCGCCTACTTATTCGCGTCGTACAGCATCTTCACGCCGTCCGCGCCAAGCGCCTTGTTGTAAAAGTGCAGCTCGTCGATGTTGCCCTGGAACCAATCAGGATCTTCCCCTTCAACCGAGATTTCTCCCTTGTGACCGATGCACAGTCCCGACCCCGATTTCCCGATTTGCGTATTGGACGCCTCGGCCTCCAGCGCGCCATTCACATACGTCTTGAAGTTCCCATTGTCATAAGTCACCGCGACGTGATACCAGGTCCCCGGCACGATCACCGTCTTCGACTGCGCCACATCGTTCGCGTCGCGCCCTGAGTAGAAATGCCCCTGACGATCGATGATGATCCCGTAATCCCACGCCCCCTTGGTAGCGGCTTTCACGAACACAGCCTGATACGTCCCCACCGTCTCCGGACGCACCCACGCCGACACCGTAAACTGTCCCGCCGGATCGAGATCGAACACCGGCGCAAACGGCACGCCCGCATACGCCGACTTCCCATCCAGCTGAAAGCCCATCTTCGCCTTGCCCGGCGCATACTGCACCGTCGGCGACGGGTTCGCATTGTACTTGCCCACGACATCCTTGCCGTTCCCATCCCCCGGCCAGTAAGCGACAAGCCCCTCCTTCGGAACCGGCTTCGACTTGGCGCGCGGCGCGGCGACGGCGCTCGTGATCGGGATGAGCAAGGCGAACATCGCCGCGCCGGCGCGGAGTGGGAGCGAGGTTCGGAGGGAGCGATCAATGAAGGGCATAGCGTTTTCCTTTATGGGCTGGGTGGCGTTTTTCAAGATGGCTGCTTGGCTTAAGCCGCCGACTTCGCGGTAAATGACATGCGCAGCCCCATGGCGTCGAGTATCGTCTGGAGCGTGTGCAGTTCACGGCTTTCTTCTTCGGAAAGTACGCTGGTGAGGCTCTTGCTATCGATCGCTGCTTTGCGAGCGACAGTGGAGACACCGCCGTTTGCCGTGACGATGTCCCGTAGCGCCCGCAGGAGGGCGTGAGCGCTGTCGTGGGCGCTCTCGTCGAGGTACAACGCCGCCGTGACCGGGTCTTGCAGCTGATGCTCGAATGTTTCCACTGGCTCGCCGAGCAGCGTTCCCAGTGCGGCTTCCAGCTTCCGCTGCGCCGACGGAGACAGGCGGTCACGATTTTCGCTGTAGACCTGTTTCATGTTGCGCGGGTCTCGAATCAGGCGGAGCAGTTGATGATGCGCCTCATCGGGAATGCTGCCCTTTTCGTAACGATGGATCGTCACTTCCCCCAGGCCCAGCAGCGCCGAAAGACTGCGCTGGGTCATGTCATACATCTCACGCAGACGCACGATATCCGCCGGCGTCATCATCTCATGACGCGTTCTATAGATCTCAAACGCCTCCTGAAAGATCGCGCTGTCAAGCGCACGGTCAAAGACCCGCTCCCCGCAGGCGTCGCAAAGGCGCACCGCTCCATGAACGACAATCTCTTCGCCCTTGACGCGGCATATCTCATCGCGCTCGACGACGCGAGTCGCTTCGGATTCACACTGATTGCATTTGAATAGCTTCATTGATACCATGGAAATTGAATTAGTATCATATGATAACAGTAATAGGGTGGAATGTCAATGCGCGGCGATATTAATTGACATTTCACGGTATGCCAAAGCTACAAAATAAATTCTTTTTTATTTATTCGTAAAAGACGAAGAAATTAGGGTATATATTCTACTAACACGAAGATATACGAGGATGCCAATGACACAACGCGTCTTTTTAGGGGAATTCGAAGAAATCGTACTTTTGGCGGTCGCACGTCTTGCGCTGAATGCCTATGGTGTATCGGTCTGGCAGACAGTAGAGGAGAATTCACAGCGCACTGTATCAATTGGGTCAATTTATGCAACATTAGAGCGCCTGGAGCAAAAGGGCTTCATTAGCTCGCGGCAGGGGGAGTCTACTCCTGAACGAGGGGGTCGTGCAAAACGATACTTCCGGATCGAGGCCCCAGGAGATCAAGCTCTGAATGAAGCTCAAGCGATTCGCCAGCGATTGACTGGTGGACTACCCAATTGCCCACTTATCGCAATGTATGAGCTTTCAGTTATCGGAGGTCATGCGTGAAAGTAAAAAAGTTTAACATCAATGCTCATTTAAGCGTTATGTTAGTGATGTACGCGATTGCATGCGCAAGTGGCTTTGAGATTGTCTATCGAGCGATTGAGCGGGAGCATTCTCCAATTGTGTGGACCGTTATTACAACAATTGTCCTAGCTGTGCTTTTTTGGTTACCCGCTTCCCTCATGACCGATATCAGACGGGAGAGACGTCTCAGAGAAGCGATTGAACAACATCCCGTTCTTGCATTCATCTTTATCCTACTTAATGCTTTCCTTATGAGCAAGGGGCTTGCTATGCCGGAGGATAGCAAGATGACAAAGTGTGGGCTTCGTCTTCTGTCGATGCTTCAGGGTAAGGATGAATCGCAAGCGATGCTTGGAGATATTGAGGAATGCTACTTTATCCAGTTGGACACGATTGGCTTCACGGCTGCCCAAAAATGGCGTCGAGATGAGATTTGGAAGTCATTGCAACCCCTGTTAAAGCAAAGAGTTTGCTCCACCCTGCGCGGGGTTGTGAAATGGATCCTGCCATTGATTCTGCCAACTATTGCGGATCACTTTTTGAAACGTATTGGCTTCTAGCACAGCAATGCCTAACAAGAATAACAACATGGCAATAGAAGTAGGGCGCTAGCTTGAATCGAGTACATGCCCTTAATTCTAAAAGAAGATCTCGGAGTTCGGTCTAGAACATTCGCCGGATAGCGACGCCTAGCTTCGCATCTGACTTAGCTGCAAGCGTCACGTCAACTTTGATCATGCTCTTTTCTACGGTTTGTTTTCTGGTTCGAGTGGTAGCGGCGTTGCAAATAAGTCCATGGTTTCCTCTTCCTTGATACTTAAGAGCAGATAGGAAATACTAGGGACGAAAGTTGAATCTTGATGGCTGGTCGTAGTAACCTGTATTTTAGCCGTGACGGTGCTACTCAAGCGCATCGTTTTCAATTGTTTAGCAGCTTCTTCAGACGACCTACCGCTGATAGTGCCATTGGTTGTTTTTATGGTAAATCTACCGGTAACAATATTTCCTGCAATCAAAGTGCCTGAAATGTTTTCTTCTTCAATGGAAGATTTTAACAAATCAAGCCAATCATTCCGGTCCCGCGCTTCTTGAGTAGTCAGCCTCACTCCGTAAGGATCATCTTTTGTGCGAACAGAAATTATTGCTCCCTCTTTAGAAATTAAATTCATGAGTAGAGCATATTTAGATTTTACTTGTGTATCGCTTAGGATCTCAGAAGATGTGTCTACATCTATAGTCCCATCGAGAAGTTGACTTAGAATTCCTACTGGCGTTTGCGTCGGCTCAACAACCATTAAAGTGTTTGAAGATTCTTCCGTTGGTTCTGGCTCGGGAAGAATGAAGCTTGCCTCAAATGATCCAGGGCCAGTTGCGGCTAATACCAGACGATTGCCTGGAATTATATTCTTTTTTAACTCTCGACCTCTTGTTTGTGCAAGAGCAACTGAGTTTAAGCAATCTTGCAGAGCGACGAGGAGTTGTCCAAAAAATTTTCCATTTATCGCGTGATTGCGAACAGGATCTCCATCAACAGCCACTGCCAATGAATATTCAGATTCTGATAGCCTTGCCGCTTTAAGCTCTTCCTGTGTTTGTTGCTCAAAACACTGGATAGACTTTAACCCGAGAGAACTCGCGAAATCTAGCGTTCCATATGCTTCCACTTCTTCTTTGAGGCGAGTAATTTCAACAAGACGTTGCTCTAACTCATCAGTTCCCCTTTTATAGGTAGCCATGTTATTTTCTTGCCTCTTTGACATGTGGTACAAGCATTGGATTGCCTATCGTTATAGAAAGAACGCCTTTTCTTGGAGCATCCTCTGGATATGGTTGCTCTAACTCTCCGATTTGTCTTGTACTAGGAGGACTGTGTCGGCTAAAAATATCTCGGAAGTAAGCCCTTTGGCGTTCGAAAATATTATAGTAGGGATGACCGTAACCGCAGGCAGCCACAAGAAAAGTGTGTGTTCGATATTTAGCTTTCGTTCCTTCATGCGCATTCAAAAGATTCGCTATCCGTTGCTGGTCAATGGGTAGAAGTGCATTCAAAGTGTTATAATCAATGAACGTGACAATGTCGACATCGCCAGGCTCTAGCTCAACACTAAGGTCGGCAGGGTCTAACTTCCGAGTTGTGAAGGAGCCATCGATCCATTGAATAGCATTCACTCCTAAGGATTCTACCGTACTATGGAGCAAACAGAAACCATCGTAAATCGCTTGCCTCTCTAAAGAGGATGGGAACGGAGCAACTAGAAACGCATGTATCATCTCTTTGTTACAAGGGTAAATTCTCTCCGGCAAGTTCCCAAGAGAGTCGAATTTTGGTAATTTCATCTAATTGCCTGAGAGACCATTTTCCAGTATTTTTCGTGCTGAACCGCCATGGTTGCTCGCTAGTCAAACACCCGTTCAGCCATTATACAGGAAATCCGTTGTCAAGCATAGAAAAATTTTCATAATCCAAGTTGTATAGGGTAGATATTATACGCGAACACTTGTTCGTTTTTACGTATCATGGATTACTAAATGGAAACTCCCCGCTCATCCCTGGATACATTCGCTGTGCTTCTAACTCTTAATTCATCCCCCAATCTCAGCAACCAGTTTCAGCGTATGTTACACAGATGCAGGAGGCAAGCTAATAATCAATAATTCAACGTTTCACCGTCGCCTCCCAATACGCCGCCATTCTATCCATGTGTAGTCTCAACTCACACCGTGCTTGCCTGCGTTAGGAACTGTAGCGCTTTGACGACGGCGGCGGCGCAGGTTTGGGGGGAGGATTCGTAGAAGGAGGTCCAGGCTTCGGATTTGTCTTCGTCGTAGAAGCCTTCGCGGTCGGGGTGATTGTCGAGCCAAGCGAGGCGGACGGCGTGGCCGACGATGACGTCGGTGACGAGGTAGTCGTCGATTCGGAGCGTGGGCGTGCGCTCGACGAGGTGGCAGAGGGCGACCATTGTTTCGATGGTGACCTGTCGGAATTTGACGGCGTCCATTTTGTTGAGCAGGTGCTCGATGGTGAGCGCGAAGTTCTTTTCGCCGGGGGTCATCTCGGAGAGGATCCAGTCGCTGTCGATACGATTGCGCAGCTCTAGCTTGTCGCCGATGATCAGGCCGCGGCAGTGCTGGAAGAGGTTCCAGACGCGCGGATAGAAGCCTTCCGGGACGCGGTTCAGCGAGCCTTCTTTTTGGCGGTAACGAAGCCAGCCGCCGGCTGGGGTTTCCATACTCGCGTGCGTGTCGAGCGGGACGACGACGCCTTGCTGAAGCGGCAGCGACTCCTGACGCTGGAGGAGGCGCGCGGTGTCATCGTAGTCGCCCAGGACGTCGCGCAGGCGCTGCTGAATTTCGGATGGGCTCAGGTGCATCAGGAACTCATAGGCTTCTTCCTGGCGCATCGCGAGATCGTCGGCGAGCTCGCTTGTGATCAGAAGGATCAGATAGCCGACTCTTAATGTGAGCAGTCCCTGGAACAGCCGGGGCTCGGCCTTGATCAGGACGCCCAAATAGATCAGGATTTCCTGAGTGAGGATCCAGTCACGGATATCGGCGCCGCCGAACTCGCGGATCTTGTCCCGGATTTCGCTCGGCGGCAGCGGGTGGGAGATCAGCGAGGCGTCCGTGTACGATTTGCCGAACGTCAGCTGCTTTTGGCGGACTAAGATATCGGTCACGGCGTCCGCGAGCGCGACATCGGTTTTGTTGCACAGTCCCGCCGCGCGGCGAATGACGGCCCAGTAGGCGCGTCCACTCTCGCCCCGGGCCGCCTGGGAATAGACATCTTCCAGGAGGTCCAGAATACTGACGGTCTGCTCGCCGACGGTGAAGGTGAACGTGAGGCCGACGATCCGTACGAGGGTCTGAAGGATCTCCAGCTGTTCGTAGATGTTGCGGCTGCCCGGGAGCCGGGCGAGCAGCACGTCGGCGTCGTTTTCCTGTTCGATCCCCATCTCGTCCGTGCGAGACAGAGGGGCGCAGAGCGTGGGCTCGACTGTCAGAAGATAGTGGGCCGGCTGCGCGTCCCGCACCGGCGTGTGGGAAAACTCGAATTCATGGAGGTAGTCGATCCGCTCGACACCCGCCATTTGCCGCAATTCGCCGATCCGTCCCAATCGAATGGGGACGCCGCCGCATTCACCGTTGTGCATCTCCTGGATCAGGCCGAGCAGCGCGTCGCGCCCCGCCTCCATCAGCGTGCGCGTGAGCAGCAGCGTGATCGTGGGACGGCCCGGCTGACGCCAGTTGCGCTGGATATACGCCAGCTCGCTCTTGACGTGCGCGACTAAAAAGTATCGGTCCAGCATCAAGTAGAACTTCTGTGGATCGAGAAACGACGGCAGGAAGACCATCATCTGACCCCGGATCAGAAACAACTTGGACGTCGTGAGGCTGCGCAGACGTCGCACGGGACGCCCCGTGAGGCCCAGCTTATCGTTGCGGCCGATATAACTATAGGCGGCGGAAAGCTCCCCCGCGCGGCGGACCTGGATCGGCTCGATCTGCTGCGGTGTCTGCGTCGTCACGCCCTGCGCCTCCAGCTCGTTTTGCAGGGCCTCGTCCTCCGCCAGCAGCGCCACCTGAACCACCGGCTCGCGCGCGGCCCCGACACGCAGGCGGCGTCCCAGCGGATCGATCTCGCCCGCTTCCAGCAGGCCCTCATCCACCATCAGCGCCAGATAGTAGAGGCTCTGCGCCCAGACCAGCGGGACATTCGCGTTCGGCAGACGCTCCTGACTGTGCGGCTTCGCCCGTTCTGCGTCGATCTTCTCCGTGGGGACATAGTAAAGTTCCGGCAGCAGCTCCACGCCGTCCTGCGTGACCAGCACGCTCTTTAGGCGCGCCCGGTATTCTTCAATCGCCCCGGTGTCGCCGCGAAACAGCGCGTCCAGCATGAGATAAGTGTAGAACAGCGGCCACTCACACTCGATGTTCTCGAACTGCTTCAGCTCCCATGCTTCGTAGTAAAGTCGCTCACCGTCCTCAATCGTCGTCTGATGCCCGTCGCGCAAAAAGCGCTTACAGCCGTACTCGCCCTGCAATTGCTCGATCACCCGCCGCCGCGTCCGATGCGCCAGCTCCGCGTCCTCGACGGCGAACGCTGGAAACCCGACGATGCTTAGCAGCGCTCCGTCCACTTCCTTCGAACTCGACTCCCACGGCAGCAGCGATTCCAGCGTGATGCGCGACCGGGCGATTTCATCCGCCAGCACATGCAGCACCGACGCCTGCCCGCCGCGCACGCCGAACAGATCCAGCCCGTTCAGCGCCTCCAGCGCCGCCTTCGCCATCCCAATCGAGCTTGCGTTCAGCTCCGCGCCGCCATGGTTGATCTTCTCGCCGCGCTCCCAGATCCCAAAGTCCGGCGTCCGGTACGCCCGCCCAATATAATAAACCAGGTTCTGAACGAAGTTGACTTCATCGACGGTGTAAATAATCGAGAGGCCAGACGCCGTCATCTGCCCTAGCATCAGGAGCCACAGTGACGTCGCGTCCAGCTGCAAATGCCCCCATTCATGGTCCCCAACAACTGTGTTCCCTGTCCGTGTATCATACTTCGCATGCAGCGAATCGCTGGGCGACTGCGTGTGCTTGAACCGCTCCACCTTCGGCGCCTGCCGCATCATCGCCAGGAGCAGCCCCCGCATTACCTTGACGACCGATTGCTCCAGCTCATACGTCCGCCCCCGGTCCCAGTCCAGCTTCCGATACGCCAGCCCCAGCCCCCAAGCCGCCATGATACTATAGATATTGTCCCGCACCCACGCATCGGTATAGTCCCCATGCGCATTCACCGCCGTACTCGCCGGCAGCAGCCCCGAGATCGGGTCCTGCCGGCTCAGTATCACCTTCGTGACGAGCTGATAGTAGTGATCCAGCCGGCCCGCGAGCTGCGAAGCGTCGAGATATGATTGGGAGTGTGTTTGGTCATGCATAATGGAGAGCTTGTCTTCGTGGGGCTGTCAGCACAGAGATAAAAACAGAAATCAGAAATTTGTCCTGCGGCCCGGCCATTCTTCCAGTCGCTCCAGCCAGCTTCGGAAGTGTGGACATTGTTCGCGGATGGTATCCAATCCGATTTCCAATGCGGCGAGCGTACCATACAGAGGTTTCACATAGCCAGGC
>NZ_JBDSQY010000013.1:0-4397 GCF_039929585.1 Capsulimonas sp. | reverse complement strand
CCGCGACAAGCGTGGGATCGGTCAGGCCATGCGGATGGTGCATGCAGCCTTCCTTTAGAATCAGCGTAAATTGACCGCCCAGCGCTGGGTAACGCTCCTGAATGATGTTGTTGTTTTTGGCGAGGATCGCCGCCTCGTCTTGATCGCCGCACACATGGAGGATGGGGATGTGCGCGGCGGCGAGGGTCGCCAGACTGTCGATGGGGTTGCCCTTAAGCGTCTTCATCTCGTCGTCCGTCGCCTGATATGCGCCCAGAATACTCTTCCAGAAGTCATTGGCGCCCCGGGCGGCGTTGATATCGCAAAGCGGAGCGTCGCCGTAAATGCAGCCGACTTTGTCGGGATTGAAGTACGCCCAGCGGTAGGCGCAGAAGCCGCCCCGGCTCAGGCCCTCCAGCGCCGGACGCTGGGAGAAGCCGTACTGGTTGGTGAGTAGATTGTATAGCGCGTCGAACTGTGTGAGCGCCTTGGCGTTCGCGTATGTGTCGCCCGTGTCGATATAAGCGACATGAAAGCCGCGCTCCAGCATCGCGATGTCGGCGTTCGGGAATGCGTCCCAGAACATCGTCCGCCAGATCCAGGGGCGTCCGGGCAGTTCATGCTTGGGCTCGACGACGCGCGCCTCACGCCCGTCCAGCGTGAACTCATGGCATTGGTAGCCGTGGAAATCCGACAGTTTCGTTTCGTTTTCGAATGTCATCGCTTTCTCCTCAGTGATTTTGGCGGCGCCGGAGCCGGCGAGGGCGTTGTAGACGAGGCGGCGAGCGGCGATGGGATCGATACCGTCGGCGTTATCCGACGCAAACGCCTGCGCGAGACCCGGCAGGCAGAAGAGGACGACTTGGCCCTTGCCGCAGGGAACCACGGCGACGCCCAGACCGATATCCGGACTGTGATGCATCCCGTACCCGATCACGGCGTCCATTCCGGGCGCAGTGATCTTCATGCCGTTGCCATTGGTGATCTGGTAAGGCCAGCCTAAGACGCAATTGGAGGGCAGCCCGTTTAAGAGCCAATGCGACTTTCCGAAGTACCAGAGGCCAAGCCAGGAGGGGCCGGATGATCCCACCATGCCGGAATACGTCAGCACATGCGCGCTGCCCAGCGTCTCGGCAGCCGATTGTGCGTCGGCGCACTCGGCGTCGTTGGATAGGACAATCAGGCGCGCGCCGTCGCGAACACGCTGGATCAAGTCCGTCGGCAAGGTAGCCCAATCGTAGCCAGTCGCGCCAATTGCATTCCACTTGTTTCCCTGAGAATCAAAGTATCGAGACCGCCGAAACACCTCCCGGATGACGCGCCCCTGCGAGTCCGTCACACGGATAGCGGCGATGCTGGCGTTATCCGTTCGAACGGCGGGGATGCTCACATTCAATCCATCGCCGGCAATGTCCACGGTGAATGTTTTTACTAATGAAACGCCGGAGCCGCCTGTTTCCTGGAAGATATCCAGGTCGTGCAGGACGGTCTTGCCATTGAGCGCGACATCGAAAATACGCTGACCCGGCTTGTTGAAGTACGTTTCGGCGAAGTACAGATCGACGCGCGCCGGACCGGCGGCCACATCCGGGTAATGCACGACTGGCCCCATGCGTCCATACATCTGGTCCGTGTAGAGACCGGGATCGGCAGCGTCACGGATCGTATTGCGATCGACCTGGGTCGACTGCCAGCGCAGCGTTTCCCCCGGCGCGGAAGGATCGATGACAATCGTATCCACTTTACCAAGCGAGGAAGAGTAAGGAACGGCCGTGAGGCCAAGCCGCTTTTGCAGGGCCGGCCCGATCTGAGGCGATCCAAGAACGGCGACAGAGCCGTAAAGCGGTGCCGGCTGCGTTTCAACGACCAGCAGCTTCTCGGTCTTTTTGAGAATTGACTTCCCACTGGGCGAGATCAGCGACGCCGTGATGGTCACGATCCCCTGCCCCGCCGGCTTGACGGCGACGCCGCTCTTCAGAAGCTGGCCGAAGGTTTCGCCGCCGGCCACGGCGACAGGCGACGACGAGGTAAAGAAAGTCTTCCCCTGCGCGTCTTCGGCGACGATCTTGAGCGTATAGCGTCCTTTCAGATCGATTTCATTGACGAGATGGATATCGACGTTCGCCGTTTCGCCCGCCGCCAGAACGAGATGCGGCGTACGGATCACGAGCAGCGCCGGCGCGGCCGCCGCGTGGATCGGCGCGGGATCGGTCTTGGTCATGCGCCGAGCATCGACGATGCCGCTATGGTTATCGATCGCCGTGGATTCCCAGCCCGAAAGCACGAGATAGTCGTTCCAGTTGTTGATGCGGCCGTTCTCCAGCATACGCGCCGTGTTGTCATAATGCTTCGCGGCGGCGCCGTGAAAGATCGCGTCGGCGTGCGGGAATGCGGAACGGAAACCGTAGGCGTCCAGAAATTTTTCGTAAGCGGCGTCGATCGCTTCATGCGCGGCTCGGTCGTAGCCGGGGATGCCTTGCGCTTTGTACCAGGCGCTGATGGCCGCATGATCGTCCGGAGAGGCGCCTGTCGCCATCTCGCCCCAGGCGCTGATTTCGGCCTTGCTATCGGGGCCGTATTTGTAATCCGTCGCGGATTTGTAGTAGCTGTCCAGATAGACGCTTCCCGGTGCATCGCCCGCCGTGTGGCGGTCGTTCCAGCCCGATCCCTGCCCCTTATCGATCTGGAGATCACTGGAATATGGCGGCGCCCAGACTTGATCGTGCGAACTGAATCCCGACTCCAGCATGATGATCCGGGACGGATCCGCCTCGCGCATCTTGCGCAGCGTGTAATAGATCTTCGGATTACGCAGGTTGACCGACGCTTCGTTCTGGAGCGACCAGATGATCTCGGACGGGTGCGAGCGCTCCGCCTTGATCATTGCCAGGACTTTGCACAGCTCGTATTTGTTGTAAAACGTCGTCGGCTCGCCGCCCGCGCCGGAGGTATCGACCGGCCCTGTGTTGGGATAGTTCGGCTCGTTGTCCCATCGGTACGTGAAGCCGCCCGCTCCGGCTTCGCAGTAGCGCATCAGGCCGGCGCGATCGAACGTGTCCAGAATAATCGGCTTCGGCATATGCCGGTGGTTCTGGACCGCGTTCAGCCCGATGGCGTGGGCGGCGGCAACCTCGCGATCCGCCGCCGCCTGGTCCGGGAACATGCCGTTCGGCGACCAGAAGCCCCAGGAGATGGACGACTTCACCACAATGCGCTTGCCGTTCAAATACAGCTTGGCGTCGGAACCAACGCCCTTTGCGGTGAACCAGCGGAACCCGAAGTCCGTCGCATGGTCCGAATGCGAGATCGCGGGGATGGACGCGGCCCCGGTATAAAGATTTGGCTTGCCCACGGACCACAACTGAGCGCCAGGCAGTGTGACGGACTTCGTCACCGTCGCCGAACCGCCAGCGCCGACATGCACCGGCGCCGCACCCGACCATAATATTTTGCCGCCCTTCTGTATCGACAGCGCAACGGGGCCATCATACGCAGGACCATGGGAAATCACCTGTGCGGTGAAGGTGATCTTGCGCGGATCGGGGTTGTTCAGCATCGCCAGGTCCGTGACGGCGACGGGGCCGCGCACGGACATCGTCACGCCGCCATCCATCCCACCGAAACCGTGTGAGACGGGAAGTTCATACGAGCCCCACTTCAAAAGATCAAAATCGACCCAGGCGAAGTTGCCGCCGGGATTGGTGATCCGAACGGCAATCGTGTTTGGCCCGCCGGATTTGAGCGCGCGGGTGGCGTCCGCCTCAAACGCCGTTTCGGTCACGACGTCATATCCGACGAGTTTGCCGTTCACATATACCTCGGCGCGCATTCGGGCGCCGGGAAAGGAGAAAACAAGCCGCTCGCCCGGCGCTAGCTTGGGCGCCGTGAATGTTCGATACCACCAGGAAACGCCGAAGTATGCTCCGTCGGCATTGACAACTTGATTGATGTCGGCCGGATTCAGGACATGACCGGGCGCCTTGCCCCAGTAATGCTCCTCCACGGTTCCCGGCAGCGAAACTCCAAGTCCGGCGCCTGCTGACAGCACGCCCCACCCGCCCGTCGGCGCGTTGATCGGCAGAGTCTCCAGCTTCACTTCGTCGGGCAGATAGAGTTTATCATCGCGCCAGGACGCTTGTGGGTCGAGCAGTAAACGCCAGCCGGAGTTGGGGACCGCAGTAACGGATGGCGATTGCGCGGCGAGCGCTAAACTGCACTGGCTTATCAGGAGAACTGACAAAGCAGTAGAGGTGAAATATTTCAACATAAGAAGTTCTCACAATCGAATGGGTCTCACGGACGCTGCCGCATAGACCGCTTTTGAGACAATCACTACACTGATAGGTTTCGAGGATTTCTGGAAACGAGCAGCCAAGGATAGCCGGCGATTGAAATCGCGCCTAGAAAAGCACGATGTC
>NZ_JBDSQY010000012.1:0-4549 GCF_039929585.1 Capsulimonas sp. | reverse complement strand
TTACTAAACAGTGGGCCGCAGCTGTCTGAACGACAAGAACGGCCCAAATCGCCTCAAAGATCGCAGCTGGCTTGAGAAAGGGCACTTTCCGGCACCACTTCTAGGCGCGAATTCATTCGCCGGCTATCTGGCTGGCTTTTTGACTTTCTTTTCCTACCCCCCTTGTTTTATAACCAAGCGTTCGCGGGTAGATACGCGAATAGGAGCTTCGCTCTGATTTCGAATACGCAATCACAATGTTGGTTTCGCGCTGGGGCGCGGAAAATATAAGGGGGCAGGCAAATGGCGACAGAAGCAAACCAGGCCGCAGTCGATCTGGGCGCGGCGGTGGAGCAGGCGAAAACGAAGGTCAAGAGCAAGGCGAAAGAGATCGTCGAGCAGAGCCAGACCACGGCGACCAGCCTGGCCGACAGCGCGCGCGGGACGGTGAAGTCCACGCTCTCGGGCCAGAAGGACAATGTCGCCGATCATCTGCTGGCGACCGCTCAGGCGATCCAATCGGCCGGCGACCAACTCAAGGATCATGGCACGCCATTCGTGAGCGCGTACGCCGACAAGGCCGCCGCGTCGATCACGGATTTCTCGGGCGCTTTGAAAGAGAAGCAAGTCGAGCAGATCGTCGCGGACACCGAAGCCTTCGCGCGTCGCAGTCCCGCGCTTTATCTGGGCGCTGCCGTCGTGGCAGGCCTCGTGGCCGCCCGGTTCCTCAAGAGTTCGGGCGCACCTCAGTCAAGCGCGAGCGCCGGTCGTTAAGTTTAATTAGGAGCGGCGAGAGCCGTCATTCAGGAGGAGAGACAGATGAGCAAACGTAATGAGCCGGGCTGGCATGAGCCGGTCCAGGATGTCGCTGGAGACGAGTGGGAAGAAGAATTGAACGCCCTGCATGAAACAGTCGTTCGGGTGGTTGACGGGACGGAGACGCCGATCAGCGCCCATATCCATCCCATTGCCGACGGACGCGAGGGGATGCCGCTGAACGCCGACGACGAGGTTCGCTCAAACACGCTGAACCAGCCGTCCGACGACAGCAAGCCTGCCGCCGATCAGAGCGAGCCGCCCGCGATCATGCGCGTCTTCAGCAAGGGTGCGGAGTTCGTGAAGGACAACGCCGCCGCCAGCGCAGCCACAGCGGCGGCAGCCGGCATCGGCTGGCTGATCTGGAACTCCCGCAACACCCCTGGCCCCGCTCCCGCTCTGGACGGCGTCGGCCAGTCCATCAAAGATGCGGCGGGCGATGCTGCCGATCAGGCCAAATCCGCCGGCTCCAGTCTTGTAGACAAGGTCAAGGACGCCGGTGGTTCCGTTGTGGACAAAGTCAAGGACGCGGGTGGCAGCGCCGTGGATAAGGTCAAAGACGTGAGCGGTCACGCCGTAGACAGTGTTAAGGAAGCCGGCGGCCATGCTGTGGAAAGTGCGAAATCGATGACGACGGGTGTTTTAGAGAATGTGAAGTCGGCGGGAAGCAGCGCGGCCCAGAGCGCCTCGACGGCAGTTTCCGGCGCGGCGCAAAAAGTGACCTCGACCGGCAAGGAACAGGCAAAGCGGGTCGGAACGGCCGCTCTCGGCGTCGCCAAGAGCAATCCCATCGAGCTGGCGCTGACGATTCTCAGCGCCGCATGGTTAATCCGCAGCTCTCGCCCCGAGGCGTCCGTGGACAGCGAGCCTGGCAAGCTGGGACAGCTGACCGATCAGGCGAAGGCCGGCGGCGGCGAGACCTGGAAGGTGATCGAAGGCATGGTTCAAAAGAACCCGCTCGTCGCCGGCGCGATTGCGCTGACGATTGGCGCGATCGTTGGGCTTCTCATCCCGGAGTCAAACGTGGAAAACCGCGTGATGGGGCCGAAGCATGATGAGCTGAGGGACAAGGCGATGGGCGCCGCGCAGGAGTTTACCGAGGATCTGGCGGGTAAAGTCAAGGCCGTTGCGACCGAAGCCGTGAATACGGTGAAGGAAGAAGCCAAGAACCAGGGCCTAGTCCCCGGCGGCGACGCTGGCGAGCAGCCAGCCCCGGCGCCCGACGCCGGTTCGATCCCAACGGATAACCCCGCGGCCGATGAGTCGCCCGCGAACGCGATCTAGACATTTAGGCGAATTACAAATAAAAACAGCCTGCGTGGAGTGATCCATGCAGGCTGTTTTTGCGTTATCTGATTGCGATTAAAGATCCGCAGATGGAGCTCATGCCAGTTTAGGAACCGCGGGTATAAAACCCACGTCTGGGAGCGAAACGCTAACCGTCCGTGCCGGACGGACATGATGAAAAACCAAGGACAGCAGCTAATTTTGTCCGTCCGGCACGGACGGTTAGCGGCTCCTGCCGCTCCCAGGCGTGGGTTTCATACCCGCGAACTGCATCCTCTTTTCGTTATTTCGTCGGAACGCCTTCGACGCTGATCGCTACATCCACATCGTCGCCGATGGCCAGTATTCCGGTGGAGAACTTGTCGGCGGCGCCGACGCCGTAATCGAGGCGGCTCAGGTGGATGTTCGTCAGAATGCCGAAGCGGACGCCGCCAAACGGATCGTGGATCGGGCCGGAGACGGTGAATGGGAGCGCGATCGGTTTGGTGACGCCATGGATGGTCAGGTTGCCGTAAGCGACGTAGTCACGCTTCTTCTTCTCGATCTTCGTGCTCTGGAACGTGATCGTCGGATACTTCGCAACGTCGAAATAAGTGGCGCTGCGCAGGTCGTCATCTCGCATCTTGACATTGGTGTCGATGCTTGTCGATTGGATCGTGAACTGCACGGACGATTTGTCCAGATGATCCGGATCCGCCACGATCGTCCCGGCGATATCATCGAAGCGGCCGCGCACCAGGCTGATGCCCATATGCTTGATCGCGAAGGTGACGTTCGTGTGTGCGGGGTCCACGGACCATGAACCGGCGATTGGCGCCGACGTACCGATGATCGCCGGATCGACCGGCGGGGGCGCCTGTGCGCCCGTGAGCGTCGCGGCGTTGATCAGCAGTCCGACGCCCAGCGCTGTGAATGCGGCCGTCGTGGCCAACTTGATTTGTATTTTATTCGTCTTCATAATTGTGTGTCTCCTAAAGCTCTGAACTCCCCTTCTCCCAGAATTGGGAGAAGGGGCCGGGGGATGAGGGCTACGCCGTCTGTGTCTCGTTCGCGGCCTTCAGCGCCTTGGCGACCTGCGCGGTGCGCTTGCCCTGGTGGCGGGCGACGGCGAGGTCCAGTTCGGTCGGTGGGGCTGCGTTCTGGCCCGAGACGGACGATGCGCCGTAGGGCGTGCCGGCGGCGAACATGGCGGGGTCACTGTAGCCGAGCGGGACGATGATCAGGCCTAGATGCGCGAGCGGCGGGTAGAGCGATAGGATCGTTGTCTCGTTGCCGCCGTGCGTGGTGGACGTGGTGGCGAAGACGCCGCCGGCCTTACCAACCAGCTTACCCTGGAACCAGAGGCCGCCGAGGGCGTCGATATACGCCTTGATCTCAGAAGTCGGGCTGCCGAAACGGGTGGGGGTGCCGAAGATGATCGCATCCGCATGCTCGGCGTCGGAGGGCGTCGGCGCCTCGTACAGCGAGTTCTGGCGATCGGCGCTCTCCGCCCATCCGGGGACGCTTTCAATGATCTCACGGCTGACGACTTCGCGGGCGCGGCGCAGGATCACTTCCGCGCCTTCGCTGCGGGCGCCTTCCGCGATGGCTTCGGCGATCTTCTCGGTGGTCCCGGTGCGGGAATAAAAGGCGATCAGGACTTTGACTTGGCTCATTTTCGTAACCTTTCGACGTCTCTAGCAGTCGGACTTTGTGTTAATGTCGGTTCATTTGTCGTTCGTTAAGCGAACATTAAGCGATATCGTACTGAAAACTACGATTCCTGCTTCCCCAACTTACGGCATAGACGGCCGAGCTCCCGCTGCTCGTCCTCCGTCAGCGCCTGCATGATATTTCGGACTTCGGCGGCGTGTCCAGGGAAGATCTCGTGGATCAGCGCCTCGCCCTGTTCGGTCAAATAGATCGTTACATGGCGGCGGTCTTCGGAGCTGCGCTCGCGGCGCACCAGATGACGCTTTTCCAGGTTGTCGATCACCATGGTGATGTTGCCGCTGGTCTTCAGGATCTTTTCGCCGATGGCGCGCTGGCACAGCGGTCCTTTGAAGTAAATAACCTCCAGCACTCCAAACTGACTCTCCGTCAGCCCAGCGTTCAAAATACCCGGACGCAGTCTGCTCGAAACCGATTCCTCGGCGCGCGCCAGCTTCACCAAAGTTCCCAGGGCCAATCGTACGCATTCCGTCGGTGTAAACTTGCTCATGTTATTGCTCGAGCCTCAATCGCTTAATATTAAGCGATATAAGATTGTAGCATTTGATTTTGGGGATGTCAAGGGGCGTGGGAAGTTTTTTGTGGGGGCTGGCCCTATTCCCCCATCTCGGATAGCCGGCGACTGAAGTCGCGCCTAGAAGCGGTGCCGAAAAGTCTTCGATATCTTTGGGGATTTGACAAGGATAAATTTTGTCCTTGTCGAATCTCTTCTTATGATTGGCAAGCGTTCCTCCCAGCCGGCATTATTCGATGTTGG